>NZ_FNOL01000023.1:0-111857 GCF_900106655.1 Variovorax sp. YR634 | reverse complement strand
GGTTCTGGCCTACAACCTCAAGCGAGCAATCAAGATCCTCGGCGCAAGTACCCTGATTGCAGAGATGAAGTCGTAGGAGCCGACTCGCGTCTTGTAGAGACGGCCGAGAATTCCGGTAGGAACTGAGTCCGCCGGCCCAACGGATCTTGCGCGCCCCATCAATGCAGCTGTTTCCACACAGCCTCAGTCTGAAGCAGCCCTGGACACCCTGCAAAGCATCTAGCACCGAGCCCCGTCACCCACCCCCACTCTCCTGAAACAACTCCACCGCCTCCCGCGCCAAATCAGAAGCAATCCAAAGCAGATTCTCCCGATGCGCCTCTCCTGCGTCCTGGAACCATCCATCCCCGGCGCCGTAGAAGCACCACAGCAGCGAGTTCAACTGCTCCAGCTTGTTCTCAAGAAGATCGAACGGATCCCGTGCCGTGGTAGTCGCGTCCGCAGATGCCGGCCTCGCAGGCCCGGCCATAATTCGTTCAGCCATTTTGGTGTGCTCTCTTTCCAAAGTTGTTGCACGTCACTTGGTCAGACGGTCAAGGTGTTCGCGCACCTTGGCCGTCGCCTTTTGTGCCTCACGTTCGCATCGATGCATGTCGCATCAATGGCCCGCCGTGAAGCGAAGCGGTTCATTCATTCATCCGATTGGTGGTGTTGGTTGTGTATGCCGCCTTCCTCACCCACATAGCGGGTCGTTCAATCACAGGGGCATTCACTGTAGAGAAAACCAGCTCGGCGCAGGAAGAAACTTCTGCCGAGAATTTCTCGAATAGCTCAGGTATTCGCCGAGCGGCAGCGCCAATACACAAAGCTCTGACAGTCAGTCGCTGAAGCTCACGAGCGCTGCCCAAACTCCCGCGCATGCTCCACCGCGTACTTGATGAGCTCCGCCTGCCCCTCGATGCCCAGCCGCCGCTTGATGCTCTGCCGGTGCGCCTCCACCGTGCGCACACTCAGCCCCAGGTCGCGGGCAATCTGCTTGCTCGATTCCCCTCGCCCCAGCGCCGAAAGAATCTCGCTCTCGCGCGGCGTTAGCAGGGGCCGCGGCTCCTGCGTGCGAAACAGCTTCTTCGACACGGCCGGGCTCAGGAATGTGCCGCCTGCCGACACGGCCTCGATGGCCGCGACTATCTCCGCCGCAGGCGCGTCTTTCAGCACGTAGCCGCGCGCGCCCACCTGCAGGGCCTTCTGCACGTACTCGGGGTTGTCGTACATGCTGAGCATCACGATGTGCGTTGCGGGCTGGCGTTGCAGCAGCAGGGCCGCAAGCTCGATGCCGTTCATGTCCTTCATGCCGACGTCCATCAGCATCAGGTCGGGCTGCACGCTGTCTACCTGCGCTAGCGCTTCGGCCGCGCTGCCGGCCTCGCCGACGATCTCCAGGTTGGGCATGGAGCCGAGCCGGGCGCGCAGGCCGTCGCGCACCAGCGGATGGTCGTCGACAAGAAAAAGCCGGATGGTCTTCGTCGTCATGTTATGGATGCGGGCGCTTCTTCGGTAGCCCTTGCGCTGCGGGTCGGCACTTCGGCCTCGATGGATGTGCGCCCGGCGTTGCTGCACATGATGAGCCGCCCGCCAATGGCCTCCATGCGCTCGCGCATGTTGCGCAGGCCAATGCCGCGCCGGGGGTCGAGCTGCACGGCCTGTATGTCGAAGCCGGAACCGTCGTCGCTCACTTCGAGCCGCACGCCTTCTTCTTCGTCGAAGTGCAGCGCAATGTTCACGTGCTGTGCATTCGCGTGCTTGCGCACGTTGGTCAGCGCCTCTTGCGTCAGGCGGAAGAGCGCTGTCTTCACTTCGGGCTGCAGCTCGAATGATTCGCCGCCCATCATCATCGACGCGTCGACGCCTCCCTCTTCCCTGAACTCGTCGACCAGCCGTTCCAGCGCGGCGGGCAGGCCCAGGGTGTCGAGCAAGGCGGGGCGCAGCCGGTGCGATATGCGGCGCACTTCAATCAACGAATCGTTGAGCCGCTGCAGCGCCTTGGCCAGTGCGGGCGGCGTGGGCTGCCGCTGGCGGTCGAGCGATTCGACGGCCGATTCGATCAGCAGCTTGGCCGACACCAGCGTCTGGCTGGTGCCGTCGTGCAGCTCGCGCGCGAGGTGGCCGCGCTCTTCTTCCTGCGACTGCACCACGCGCCGCGCGAGCAGGCGCAGCTTGGCTTCCGCGGTGCGGTGCTCGCTAAGGTTCAGCAGCAGGCCGGCGGCGCTGACCACGCCGAGGCACAGCGCGGCAATGCCGGCTATCCACAGCAGGGTGGCGGTAACGTTGGCGTTCATCTGCCGGTCGAGGGTGTCCATGGTCGACTGGATGTCGTCGAGATACAGGCCGGTGCCTACCATCCAGTTCCAGCGCGGCATGGCGGTCACGTAGCCGAGCTTGGGCGCCATCTGCGCGCTCGACGGCTTGCGCCATTCGTATTCGACGTAGCCGCCGCCGTTTTCTTTCGCGCCCTTTATCAGCTCCTGGATGGTGTAGCGGCCGCGCGAGTCGCGCAGCTCCCACAGGTTCTGGCCAACCAGCTCGGGCTGACGCGAGTGCATGAGGGAGTTGCCCTCCAGGTCGTACACGAAGAAGTAGCCGTCGTCGCCGTAGTTGAGCGAGGCCAGGCGACGCAGGGCCTCGTTGCGGGTGGCTTCGTCGTCCTGGCCTGACTCGTACAGCGGCAGCAGGTTGCTCACGGCCAGTTCGACATAGCTGCGCAGCTCGCTGCGGCGCTGGTCCATGTAGCTGCGCTCGATGAGGGCTCGCTCGCGCTGGGCGAGGTCGTGCTCCTGGTGGCGCACCGCGAGGGCCACCAGCACCAGTGCGATGAGCAAAGGTGCAACGGCCAGCGCAACGATCTTGGTGCGGAGATTCATCGGGTGGCAAGGCTACCACTGAGCACTTTCGCCTCGGCTCCCCCGTAGGGCCCGGGCGTTCAGCCTTGCGGGTTCATCGCAGGCAGCAAGCCTCGATCGCTCAAGGCGTCCAGCAACGCCTCCTGATCGGGTCCGCCCTCCAGTATCAGATCGAGCCTCTTTCCCGACTCCGGGCGAATGGTCAGGAAAGTGAATTCGTAGCCGATACCGCTGGCACGGCGACGGCTGACGCGAGCTCGCAGCAGGTCGAATTGCCAAGCACCGTCGATGCTGCGCAGCCGCGTGCCGTCGAGTTCGAAGGCTCGCACCCGCGAATGCGAAAAGGTGCTGATCTGCGAGACAGGAATGGCCCAGACCAGCCACGCGATCAGTGGCATGAGCACGCAGAGGCCCACCATGGTTTTCATGAATCCTGCATCTGACACGTTGAGGAGCAACGCGATGCCTGCGGTGCCAGCCAACGCATACCCCGCCCAGATCCAGGCGAGAAAGCATCGCCAGCAAAAAACCATGGCGCGGCTTTGCAGAGTGCCCGTGCGCGTTGCCTTGACGCTGCTTCTCAGCGCGAGATAGTGGTTGATGACCGGCGCCAGTTCATCGACAGGTGCCGTCAACATCAGCTTCTTGAATGGCCGTGTGTGAACGATCAGATAGTTGTCGCTGTCGGGAATCCCTTCGAGGGCCAGCACGTCGATCCAATCGACGTGGCCAAGCCCTTGCACGGAGAAACCGCCTTCGCCGATGTCGACGCGCGTGCATTCGTTGAACGCCTTTGCCCGGCCTTTGGCCGATTGCAGCCAATGCGTCTCGACCCAGATCCATGCACGCACGACGAACACCAGGCCCACCAGCCACAACGCTATGAACGCAAGCATGATCACCATGCCAAGCGCGATGTACCACCCCTTCGCATCCGGGTCGATAGCCCACGACGCCACGCCGACGATCAATACGGAGTACGCCGTGCAAAGCAGCAAGATGGGCCAGATACCGCTCGCGTCGGTTTGGGTTACCTGAATGGACCGCGAAAAAATCGGCGAACTCATTGAATGCAACGCAAAGCGAACGAGTCTACGGTCGTTTGCGTCTGCTACCTGCCGACGGGCACGGCCGAAGGTTGCTGGCGGAACTCGGTCGCGTAGTAGAGCAGCGCCAGCAGCACATAGCCGCCGCCCAGCAGGCACAGCCCACTCCATCCGTGGAAGGCATACACGGCAGCTGCAATGCCCGAGGCCACTGCGGCGCAGACGAAGATGAAGGTCATGAACAGCCCATTGAGCCGGCCGCGCAGTTCAGGCGCCAGCATGAACAGGCTGCGGAAGTTGAGCACCTGGCACAGCTGCACCGCCCCGTCGAGCAGGATGCCCGCCGCGACCAGCCCGGCCAGCGAGTGGTAGTGCATGGCGATTGCTCCGAGCACGAAGGACAGTAGCGCGACGACGATGGCGGCTCCTGTGGCAGGCCGCGTCAGCCCCCTGTCGGCCAGCCGGCCCGCCAGCGGTGCCATCAGCGCGCCGGCAGCACCGGCCAGTGCGAACAGCGCAATGCCGCGCTGCCCCATACCGAACTCATGCACCAGCGCCAGCGGCACGGCCGTCCAGAAGGCCTGGAAGCCGGAGAACATCATTCCCTGGTAGAAGCCGCGACGGCGCAGCAGCGGCGTGTTCCACACGATGCCGGGCAGCGAGGCCATGGTGCGCGCGTAGCCCACCGAGGCATGCGGCTGCCGCTGCGGCAGCACGCGCCACAGCACGGCGATGAGGGTGGCCATCAGCACGGCCGACAACCAGAACACCGCGCGCCAGCCCAGCGCCGATGCCACCACGCTGGCAAAGGGCCGCGCCAGCATGATCCCGCCCAGCAGCCCGGCCATGATGTTGCCGACCACCTTGCCGCGCGTGGCCTCCGGCGCGAGGTGCGAGGCGAAGGGCAGCAGCACCTGCGCAGCGACCGCGCATGTGCCAACCACGAAGGAGGCAGCCAGGAAGGTAACGGCCGAGTCCGAGAGCGCAATGCCCACCAGCCCGATAACCGCGCCGAACAGCGCACCGACGATGAGCCTGCGGTTCTCGACCACGTCGGCCAGCGGCACCAGCAGCAGCAGGCCGGCGCCGTAGCCGAGCTGGGTGAGCGTCATGATCAGCCCGGCCAGCCCGGCGTGCAGCTGCAGCGTGTCGGAGATGGGGCCGATCAGCGGCTGGGCGTAGTAGATGTTGGCCACGCACAGCCCGCAGGCGATGGCGAAGACCAGCGTGAGCGCGGGCGTGAGGCCTGTTGCGGTCGAAGCGGCCGGAGAGGCTGTGGGAGCGGAAGAAGACACGAGGAGTCCCGGTTGCCAGTTGCGAAGGGGGGGGTGGGCTTAGGGGTTAACCCGAAGCCCGGGCACCTTAGCACGCAGGGCTGATTTCTGCAGGCGCGAGGTCAGTCCACGCTGGTGGGCCGGCCAGAGGCCACCCATGCGTCGAGCCCACCGGTCAGCGGCAGGGCCCGTCGCGCACCGCGCGCCAGCAGCACGCGTGCAGCCTGCGCGGCCGACACCTCGTTGGGGCAGTTGCAGTACAGCACCACGACGCGCCCGGAGGCATGCGACAGGTCAAGACTGCGCTGCTGCAGCGCCTTGAGCGTGTACGCCTCTGCACCCGGAATGCGGCGCGGGTCGACCTGCATGCCGGCCTGGCCGCGCACGTCGATCACCAGCGGCGGCTCTTCCCCGCTCAGCAGTTCGTGCAGCTCTTCCACCGAGATGCGCGGCATGCCCGTGAGCCGCATGAAGGCCCGCCGGCGCCAGTAGCGCACCGCAAGGATCACCAGCAACAGCACCGCCAGCGCGGCCGTGGCAATGCCGCCGGCCTGCGCCATGACGGCCAGCACTTCCTGGATCTGGTTGCGGAACACCCAGCCCAGCCCGAGGAAGAGGCCCGTCCAGACCAGCGCTGCGCCAATGTCGAAGCCGATGAAGCGCCGCACCGACATGCCCAGCGCCCCCGCCATGGGCGGCGCCACCACCGACACGCCCGGCACGAACTTGGCGGCCACGAGCGACATGCCGCCCCAGTCGGTAATGAGCGATTCGCCGCGCCGCACGCAGGTGTCGGGCGACAGCGAGATGCGGCACAGCAGGCGCATGAAGCGGTAGCCGAAGCGCCGCCCGGCATAGAACCACGCACCATCGCCCAGCAGGTTGGCGACGACCGCGGCCGCCACCACGCCGGGCACCGAGACATCGCCCGCCGCCAGCAGCGCGCCCGTTACCACCAGCACCGCGGCCGCCGGCACAGGCAGCCCGAGGCGTGCGGCAAAACTGGCGGCAAACACCACCAGGATCGCGTTCTGCACGAGCAGGGACATCAGCTGCGCCATGGCTGCCCTTGTCCGGATGCTGGATGAATTTGCGGTGGTTGCGTGCGGTTCATGCGAACCGCGATTCTCGGGCATGGCCCAAGAACGTACTGGGCACAGGCCATTGGCGGGCGGCTTCAGCCAGCGAGTTTTTCAGGGGGGCGCGCCACGCTGAAACCAAAGGTGTTCAGGCCGCCTTCGCTCGATGCGCTCACCTGGCCCCCGTGCATGCTCGCCACCGCCTTCACGATGGCCAGCCCCAGCCCGTGACCATGGTGCTCGCCGCCGTCGTTGCGCGCGGCATCGACGCGGTAGAACCGGTCGAACAGGTGCTGCAAGTGCTGCTCGTCGATGGGTGCGCCCGGGTTCGACACGGTGATCCACGTCGAGGCGGCTTCTTCGCGCAGCGTCACGGCAATCTGTGCCCCCGGCTTCGAATGTTCTATGGCGTTCTGCAGCAGGTTCGACATGGCGCGGCGGAACAGCGCGCTTTCCAGCCGCACCTCGGCCAGCACGTCTCCCTCGATGGCGACTTGCGCACGCGTCTCGTCGAGCACGAACTCGAAGAACTCGATGGTCTTGCGCACTTCCTGCGCCACGGGCGTGAGCACCAGCCCGGTCGCCACTTCGCCGCGGTCGGCGCGCGCGAGGAACAGCATGTCGTTGACGATGGAGCGCACGCGCTCCAGGTCTTCGAGGTTGGCCTGCAGCACCTCCTGGAACTCGCCCGCGCTGCGCTGGCGCGACAGCGCCACCTGCGTGCTGCCGATGAGGTTGGCCAGCGGCGTGCGCAGTTCGTGCGCCACGTCGGCGTTGAACGATTCGAGCTGGCCGTAGGCCTCTTCGAGCCGGTTCAATGCACCGTTGAAGGCCTCGGCCAGCGCCGAGAGTTCGACCGGCAAGGCCCCCGACTGCAGCCGCTGCGACAAGGTCTTGGGCCGTAGCGCCTGCGCCTCGGCCGAAAGCCGCTCCAGCGGCCGCAGGCCCACGCGCGCGATCCAGTAGCCAGCAATGGCCACCACCAGCGCCGACCCCAGCCCGAGCGCGGCCAGCGCGGTCAGGAAGGTCTGGCGCGTGCGCGCATAAGGCTCGGTGTTGCGCCCGACGATCAGCCGTACGGCCGGCCGCTGCGCATGGGGCTCGATGTGCACGGACAGCGTGCGAAACGGCCTCTCCTGCCCCGGCAGCACGACGCTGCTGGTGTGGCCGTTGGCCTCGCGCGTGAGGCCGTCGATTTCGGCCAGGCCCTTGCCGTACTGGAAGCGCGGATCGTCGCTGAGCACCCAGAAGCGCACGCTGCCGTCCTCTGGCGTGAGCGCATCCATGCGCGCCTGCACGCGGGTCCAGCGCTCGGGGGTGTCGATGGCCTTGATCCAGAACTGCAGGCTCTTGAGCGTGGTGTCGAGCTCTTCGTACTGGTGCCGGTCCAGCTCGCGAATCAGCACCCTGTGCAGCGCGAAGCCGGTCAGCGCAAAGGTCGCGAGCGCCGCCACGGTGAACATGATGACCAGCCGCGCGGTGATCGAGCGCTTCACGGTGCGGCGCCCTCCCCCTCGGCGGTGTTGCTGTCGCCGTCGCGCACTTCCATCACATAGCCCATGCCGCGGATGGTGTGCAGCAGCTTCGGGCTGAAGGGCACGTCGATCTTGTCGCGCAGCCGCTTGATGGCCACCTCGACCACGTTGGTGTTGCTGTCGAAATTCATGTCCCACACCAGCTCGGCGATGGCGGTCTTCGACAGGATCTCGCCCTGGCGCCTTGCCAGCACGGCCAGCAGCGCAAACTCCTTGGCCGTGAGGTCGATGCGCGTGTTGCCGCCACCACTGCCACGAAAAGCCTTGCGCGCCAGCAGGTCGACCTGCAGGTCGGCAATGCGCAGCTGCATCGGCTCCTGTTTGCGGCCACGCCGGTTCAGCGCCTGCAGCCGCGCCAGCAGCTCGAGAAACGAGAAGGGCTTGACGAGGTAGTCGTCCGCGCCTTCGTGCAGGCCCTTGATGCGGTCTTCCACGCTGTCGCGCGCGGTGAGCATGATGACCGGCGTCTGCTTGACGGCACGCAGCGCGCGCAGCACCGAGAAGCCGTCCTGCCCGGGCAGCATCACGTCGAGCACGATCACGTCGTAGTCGTGCGTGAGCGCCAGGTGCTGGCCGTCGATGCCGTTGTGCGCCATGTCGACGGCGCAGCCCTGCTCGGTCAACCCCTTGGAGAGGTAGTCCGCGGTTCTCAGCTCGTCTTCGACTATCAGGATCTTCATGGCGTTTTTGTCTCTGTCTCCGTCCCTGTCCGTGGTGTCAGCCGGCGCTCATCAGTGCGCCTCGGCCGGCACCGGGGCCTTGCCTTCCTTCGCTGCCTTGCGGGCCTTGCGCGCTTCCTTGCGATTCATGTACCAGTAGTGGGCACGGTCGAGGTACAGGTAGACCACCGGCGTGGTGAACAGGGTGAGTGCCTGCGAGAGTATCAGCCCGCCGACCATCGCGTAGCCCAGCGGCCGGCGCAGCTCCGAGCCCGAGCCGTGGCCCAGCATCAGCGGCAGGCCCGAGAGCAGCGCGCACATGGTGGTCATCATGATCGGGCGGAAGCGCAGCAGGCAGGCCTGGTAGATGGCGTCGTGCGGCGACATGCCCTGCTCGCGCTCGGCCTTGAGCGCGAAGTCGATCATCATGATGCCGTTCTTCTTCACGATGCCGATCAGCAGGATGATGCCGATCAGCGCAATCACGCTCAGGTCGTAGCCGCCCGCCATCAATATCAGCAGGGCTCCCACGCCGGCCGAGGGCAGCGTCGACAGAATGGTGAGCGGGTGGATGTAGCTCTCGTACAGCAGGCCCAGCACGATGTACACCGCCACCAGCGCCGCCGCAATCAGGTAGGGCTGCGAGGCGAGCGAATCCTGGAAGGCCTGCGCCGTGCCCTGGAACGAACCGGTGAGCGACTGCGGCAGGCCCATCTCGGCCTGCGCCTTGTTGATGGCGTTCACCGCGTCGCCCAGCGCATGGCCCGGCGCGAGGTTGAACGAGATGGTCACCGCCGGGAACTGGCCCTGGTGGCTGATCGACAGGTAGGCCGTCTTGCTGGTGTCCACCTTCACGAAGGTCGACAGCGGCACCTGCTGGCCGGTGAGCGGCGAGTTGAGGTACAGCTTGCTGAAGAGCGACGGGTCTTGCTGCAGCTCGGGCGTTACCTCCAGCACCACGTGGTAGCTGTTGAGCTGCGTGAAGTACTGCGCCACCTGGCGCTGGCCGATGGCGTCGTACAGCGTGGCGTCGATGGTGGCGGGAGAAATGCCGAAGCTCGACGCGCGGTCGCGGTCGATGGTGAGCACGGCGGATGCCGCGGCGTTCTGCTGGTCGGAGGCCAGGTCGGTGATTTCGGGCAGCTGCTTGAAGCGCGCGAGCAACTGGGGTGCCCAGGTGTTGAGCTCGTCGAGGTTGGCGTCGGTCACCGTGTACTGGTACTGCGTGCGCGAGGCGCGTCCGCCCACGCGAATATCTTGCCCGGCCTGCAGGAACAGGTTCACGCCCTGCACCTTGGCGAGCTGCGGGCGCAGGCGCGTGATGATCTCGTCGGCGGTGGCGGTACGGCCTTCGTCCTTGGGCTTCAGGCTGATGAAGAAATTGCCGGTGTTGTAGGTGGACGAGCTGCCGTTCATGCCGAAGCCGGTCACGTCAGGGTCCTTGCGCACCACGTCGGCCAGCTCGAGCATGCGGGCGTTCATCGACGCGAAGGATGCGTCTTGAGCCGATTCGGCAAAGCCCGAGATGAAGCCGGTGTCCTGCTGCGGGAAGAAGCCTTTCGGGATGATCGCGAACAGCACGCCGGTGGCGGCCACCGTGGCAATGAACACCATCAGCGTGATGAACTGGTGGTCGAGCACCACATGCAGCCCCCGCTTGTAGCCGTTGAGCATGGCGTCGAAGCCGCGCTCGAACAGCTGGTACAGGCGCCCGTGCTTGTTGCCGTGCTCGTTCTTCAGAAAGCGCGAGCACAGCATGGGCGTGAGCGTGAGCGAGATCACCACGCTCACCACGATGGTGAGCGTGACCGTTACCGCAAACTCGCGGAAGAGGCGCCCAACGATGCCGCCCATGAGCAGCAGCGGAATGAACACCGCCACCAGCGACACCGAGATCGAGATGATGGTGAAGCCGATTTCGCTCGCGCCCTTGTAGGCGGCCTCGACGGCCGACATGCCCTCTTCGACGTAGCGGTAGATGTTCTCGAGCATCACGATGGCGTCGTCCACCACGAAGCCGACCGCGATGGTCAGCGCCATGAGCGAGAGGTTGTCGAGGCTGTAGCCCAGCAGGTACATCACCGCGACCGTGCCCAGCAGCGCGAGCGGCACGGTCACGCTGGGAATGAGCGTGGCGGGCACATTGCGCAGGAACACGAAGATCACGGCCACCACGAGTGCGATGGTCAGCAGCAGCGTGAACTCCACGTCTTTCACCGAGGCGCGAATGGTCTGCGTGCGGTCGATGATGGCGTTGACGTCCACCGTGGGCGGAATCGACGCCTTCAGCCGCGGCAGCGCGGCGTTGATGCGGTCTACCGTTTCGATGACGTTGGCGCCGGGCTGCTTGGTGATGGCGAGCACGATGGAGCGGCCGTTCTGCACGTTGCTGCCTTCGGGCGCGGCGGCGCCTGCGTAGGCCCAGCCGGCGATCTTGGCGTTCTCGGGGCCATCGACCGCCACGCCCAGGTCGCGCACGCGAATGGGCGCGCCGTTGCGGTAGGCCAGCACCACGTCGTTCCATGGCTGGGCCTTCAGCAACTGGTCGTTGGTGTAGACGGTGAAGCTCTGGTTCGGCCCGTCGATGGTGCCCTTGGGCGCATTGACGGTGGCCGAGGCAAGCACGGTGCGCACGTCTTCAAGGCTCAGGCCCAGCGCTGCGAGCTTGGCCGGGTCGACCTGGATGCGCACGGCCGGCTTCTGCACACCGCCGATGTTGACCAGGCCCACGCCGGAGATCTGCGATATCTGCTGCGCGAGGATGTTGTCGGCGTAGTCGTTCACCTCGGTGAGCGGCAGCGTCTTCGACTGCACCGAAAGAATCAGGATGGGCGCGTCGGCCGGGTTCACCTTGCGGAAGGTGGGCGGGCTCGGCAGGTTGGCGGGCAGCTGGCCGGTTGATGCGTTGATGGCGGCCTGCACGTCGAGCGCGGCGGCGTCGATGCTGCGGTCGAGATCGAACTGCAGCGTGATCTGCGTGGAGCCCAGGCCGCTGGTGGACGTCATCTGCGACAGCCCCGCGATCAGCGAGAACTGCCGCTCCAGCGGCTGAGCAACGTTGGAGGCCATGGTTTCCGGACTGGCGCCCGGCAGGTTGGCCGAAACCTGGATGGTCGGAAAGTCGACCTGCGGCAGCGGCGCCACCGGCAGCAGCGGAAACACCGCCGCGCCGACCAGCAGGATGGCCAGCGCCAGCAGCGTGGTGCCGATGGGGCGCTTGATGAATGCGGCGGAGATGCTCAATTGCTGCTCCCGCTGGCGGCCTTCTTGCCATCTTTGCCATCTGCATTCTTGGCGGCGGGCGGTGGCTCGACGATGGTGGCGCCGGGCTTGAGCTTGTACTGGCCGTCGACCACCACGCGCTGGCCGGCCGTCAGGCCCTTGTCGACAACTGCCGTGCCGTCGGCGATCTGCACCACGTGCACGGGCAGGTTCTCGGCCTTGTTCTCTGCATCGACGGCCCAGACGTAGGTGTTGTCCTGTCCGCGCTGGATGGCGGCGGCGGGCACGGTGAGCGAATCGGGCCGGCGGTCGAGCTGCAGCCGCACGTTGACGTACTGGCCGGGCCACAGCGTGTGCTGCGGGTTGGCGAAGCTGCCCTTGAGCTGCACGGTGCCGCTGGTGGTGTCGATCTGGTTGTTCAGCAAGATCAGCTTGCCGGTGCCCAGCATCTGCGCGCCGCTGCGGTCAAAGGCCACCACGGAGAGCGGCTGCGCGCTTTGCTGCTGCACGCGGTTGATGTCCTGCACCGCGTCTTCGGGCAGCGTGAACTGCACGGCGATGGGGTCGATCTGGTTGATGACGACGAGGCCGCTGGTGTCGGTCGCGTGAACGATGTTGCCCGGGTCCACCAGCCTCGCGCCGACGCGGCCGTTCATGGGCGACGAGATGCGCGTGAAACTCAGCTGCACTTCGGCGAATTGCACCTGCGCCGCGTCGTTCTGCACGGTGGCTTCGAGCTGGTTGACCAGGGCCTTCTGCGTATCGACCTGCTGCTGCGTGGCGGCGTCTTGCGAGAGCAGCGTGGTGTAGCGCTTGAGGTCGGCGCGCGCATTGACGAGCGTGGCCTGGTCCTTCGCCTTGGTGGCCTGCGCCTGCGCGAGCTGGGCTTGCAGCGTGCGCGGGTCGAGCTGCGCGAGCAGCTGGCCGGCCTTCACGTCCTGCCCTTCGACGAAGCCGACCTTGTCGAGCTGGCCATCGATGCGCGCCTTGACGGTAACGGTGGCCATCGAGGCGACGGTGCCGATGCCCGAGCGATAGACCTGCACGGTCTGCGGCGTGACGCGTGCGGTGGTCACCTGCACCGGCGGAGTCTTGGGCGCATCGGGCTTGGCTGCGTTGGCCGCGTGGTGGGTGAGCGCCCAGGCGCCGCCGCCCAGCCCGACCACGAGCGTGGCGGCCGCGAGCCAGGTGGAGCGGCGTTGGAACAGGGGGTGCGTTGTGGTGGTGTCTGCGGTCGTCGTCATGGCGTCAATTTCCGGAAGTCTTTTGTGCGGCATCGGCGGCATTCCAGCCGCCGCCCGTGGCCGCGATCAGCGAGACGCTGGCTGCCAGCTGGCGGCCGAGCACCTGCGCGGCCGTGCGCTGGTTGGTGAGCGAGAGCGTCTGCGCCGTCACCACGCTGAGGTAGGTGGCGGTGCCTGCGCGGTACTGGCTCAGGGCCAGGCGCTCGGCGAGTTGCGCGGCGCGCACGGCATCGGCCTGCAGGGCGGATTCGTTGTCGAGCACGCGCAGGGTGGCGAGGTTGTCTTCCACCTGCTGGAAGCCGCCGAGCACGGTCTGCTTGTATTGCGCGACCGAGGCGTCGTAGGTGGCCACGGCCTGGTCGGTGTGCGCCTTGCGCAAGCCGCCGTCGAACACGGTCTGCGCCAGCGCCGCGCCGAGCGACCACACGCGGCTGGGCGTGTTGAACAGCGTGCCCAGCGTGGCCGCGCTGAAGCCGCCGCTGGCGCTGAGCACGATCTGCGGGAAGTACGCGGCCTTGGTCACGCCGATGTTGGCGTTGGCGGCCTGCACGCGGCGCTCGGCGCCGGCGATGTCGGGGCGGCGTTCGAGCAGCTCCGAAGGCAGGCCCGTTGGCGTGACCGGGAGCTGCACGCGCAGCGCGGCGGCCGAAGAAAGCGTTTCGGCCGTGGGCGGCTGCGACGACGATTCGAGCGGCGGCAGCGAGAACGACGCGGGCGCCTGCCCCGTCAGCACCGCGATGGCGTGTTCGAGCAGGGCGCGCTGGGCGTCGAGGTCCACGGCCTGTGCCTGCGCCGTCTTGAGCTGGCTTTCTGCCAGCGCCACGTCGGAGCGCAGCACTGTGCCGGCCGCGTACTGGTGCTGTGTGAGTTCGAGCGCCTTGGCGTAGGCGGTGGTGGTGCTGGCGTACAGGTCGCGCTGCAGGTCGATCACGCGGATCTGCAAATAGTCTTGCGCGAGCGTGGTCTGGATGCTGAGCCTCGCGCCGGCCAGGTCGTCGGCGCTGGCCTGTTCGCTCGCGCTGCCGGCCTCGACCGAGCGGCGCACCGCGCCCCAGATGTCGGGCTCCCAGCTGGCGGCGAGGCCGAGGGTGTCGGTGGTGCCTAGCTTGACGGTGCCGGTGCTGTTCGACTGCGCACGGGTGGCACCGGCGTTGATGCCGACGGTCGGGAAGAAGTTGGCGCGCGCTGCCGCGGTGATGGCTTGCGCCTCGCGGTACTGCGCCTCGGCGACGCGGATGTTCTGGTTGGCCGCGTTGGCCTGCACGATCAGCGCACTGAGTGTGCTGTCGCCGTAGGCGTCCCACCAGGGGTGGCTGGCGTCGATGGTCTGCGGGGCAGCGGTTTTCCAGGGGCCGCCGGTTTCCTTGTAGGCGACCGGCACGTCCATCTGCGGGCGGACGTAGTCGGGGCCGACAGCGCAGCCTGCGAGGACCATGACGGCCAGCGCGAGGGCCGCGCGCGAGAGAGGAGGTACGTCGGAAAGAACCATGATGAGGGCACTCTAGGCACCCTCATCAAACCCCTCGCTGTCGACTAACTGACAGTTCTGACAGTTTCAGCGTCAGCGCGGGGCATCGCCCTTGCGGTACTCGGCGGTCAGCTCGTCGAGCTTCTGCTTCAGCGCCGGATCGAGCTTGTATTCGGCGGCGGCCAGCGTCGCGTCGAGCTGGTCGGGCCGGCTCGCGCCGAGCAGCGGCGCGGTAATCAGCGGATTCGCCATCACCCACGCCACGGCCAGCGTTGCCAGCGGCACGCCCGCCTCGTCGGCCAGCTTGTGCAGCTGCGTCACGGTGTTGAAGCTGCGCTCGTTCCAGTAGCGGTCCTGGTACATGTTGCCCGCGGTGCCGAGCGTGAAGCGGGTGTTTTCCTCGGGCTTGGCTCCGGGCTTGTACTTGCCGGTCAGCAGGCCACCCGCCAGGGGGTTGTAGGGAATCACGCCCAGCCCCTCTTCGCCAACCAGCGGCAGCAGCTCGCGCTCGATCTCGCGGAACAGCAGGCTGTAGCGCGGCTGAACCGACACATAGCGCGTGAGCTTGTGCAGCTCGGCCTTGCCCAACGCGCGCGCCAGCCGGTAGGCCAGGAAGTTCGACACGCCGATGTAGCGCGCCCGCCCCGACTTCACGATGACGTCGAGCGCCTCCAGGCTTTCTTCGAGCGGCGTCTCGCGGTCGTCGCTGTGCAGCTGGTACAGGTCGACGTGATCGGTCTGCAGCCGCTTGAGCGAGGCGTCGATGGCGTCCAGCAGGTGCTTGCGCGACGCGCCCTGGTCCCAGCTGTTGGGGCCGACCTTGCCGACCGCCTTGGTGGCGACGACAAAACGGCGGCGGCCCGTGGGGCCCTGCTTCTGCAGCCAGCGGCCGATGATCTCTTCGGTACGGCCCGTGGTCTCGACGGTGCCGCCGAGCGGGTACACGTCGGCGGTGTCGAGGAAATTGATGCCGCCTTCGGCAGCCTTGTCGAGGATCTGGTGCGACACCGTCTCGTCGGTCTGCAGGCCGAAGGTCATGGTGCCGAGGGCAAGGCGGGACACGGTAAGGCCGGTGCGGCCGAGCCGCGTGGTGGGAATGCTCATGGGGGTTGGCTCCTTGGAAGCGAAGGGGCCGTGCACATGCCTGGCCCGCTCAACCATCATAGGCACCGCATCGCCTGCGCGCAGGTCAGGGGGAAATGACCGTCACGCGCGCCGTCATGTAAGGGTGCACCGAGCACACGTAGTCGTAGGTGCCCGGCTTGTCGAAGGTGCGGGCGAAGGTCTTGCCGGGCAGCAGAAGATCGATGCCGGTGCCGCCGTCCTTGAAGACCACGCCGTGCGGCGCGCCGTCGTCGTTCTGCCAGCTCACGCGCTGACCGGCCTTGACCGTGATCTGCGCGGGCTCGAAGGCGAAGTTGCGGATAGTCACGTGGTTGGAGCTACCGGCATGCGCGGCTTCGGCGGCCGCGACGTGCTGCACCGCGACCTTGCGCGGCGCGTTGCCCACCGCCACCGTGTGCACCGGCCCACCCGCAAGATCGACCACGCTGACGTCGTTCGAGCCTTCGTTGCTCACCCACAGCTTCTTGCCGTCCGCCGACAGGTCGAGCCAATGCGGCTGCTTGCCCACGCCGATGCTGCGCACCGCCGCACGCGTGGCCGGGTCGAACAGCATGACTTCACCCGGTCCCTGCACTACCACCACGCCGCTGGCCATTCCGGCGAAGTGCTGTGCGATGTGCGGCGACACGCCCGTGGGAACCGGCGCGCTCCACTGGTTGGTGGCGGGGTCGAGCACCTGCACCGCGGGCACGCCAGCCAGCGTGAGGTAGAGCGCCTTGCCGTTGTGGCCGAACTCCAGGTCGCGCGGTGGCTTGTCGAGCGGGATCTCGGTGACCACGCTGCGGGTGGTCATGTCGATCACGACCAGCGCGAAATGGCCGGGCTCCTGCGATGCAACGTAGGCCTGACGCCCGTCGGGCCGGATGGCGATGGTGTGCGGCTTGGGCACCGGCACGGTGGCGCTCACGCCGTGGGCCGTGGTGTCGACGAAGGCCACGCGGTCGTCGCCGTTGACGGCCACCAGCAGCCACTTGCCGTCTGTCGTCATGGCCAGGCCCTGCGGGCCTTTGCCCACGTCGATGTTGCGGGCAACGCGGTCAGTTGAAGCGTCGATCTCGCTCACAGTCGAGGCATTGGAGCCGCTGACGAACACACTGCGCCCGCCCGGCGCAACGATGATGCCGTCCGGCCCGGCCGCCACCGGCACGGTGGCGACGACGCGCTCGGTGCCGGTGTCGATCACGCTGACGGTGCTGTCCTTGAAGTTGCCGACGTAGGCCTTGGGCCCGGCGGCCAGGGCGGGGGCGGCCGAGGCGGCCAGGGCCGAGAGCAGTACGAGGATGCGTGCGAAACCGGGAATGGCGAGCATGGTGAAAACCTCCTGGGGAATTGAACGGAAGCAAGCAGAATCCGCACAGGGCATGACGCATGGCGTGCCCTGCTTATTCCACGCGGGTCGGTAAAAAAGATGGAAAAAGATGGAATAAAGCGCCGGGCCACTCCGTCATGCAGGAAGAAGGAGCCCATTGAGCCTGTTGACGACCGATCGCACACGCCAGTTCGAAGCCGCAGCGTTGCCGCATCTCGATGCGGCGTGGAATCTTGCGCGCTGGTTGTTGCGCGACGACCAGCTGGCCGACGATGCGGTGCAGGAGGCGTACCTGCGTGCGTTCCGTTTTTTCGACGGGCTGCGCGGCGAGAGCGCGCGGCCTTGGCTTCTGGGCATCGTGCGCAATGCCTGCTACGACTGGATGCGGCAGAACCGGCAGTTGGCCGACCAGGTCGAGTTCGACGAACTGCGCGACAGCGAGGCGGCTGATGGCCACTCTTCAGCGCAGGCCGGCGATCCGGCCCGGCAATGGGAGCAGCGTGCACAGGGCGAGCGCATCAATGCCGCCATCGACGCGCTGCCGCCGGTGTACCGCGAAATGATCGTGCTGCGCGAGCTTGAAGAGATGCGCTACGAGGACATCGCGCGCATCGCCGGCGTGCCGTTGGGCACGGTGATGTCACGGCTGTCGCGCGCGCGGGCCTTGCTGCGCGACAGCCTGCGCGACGAACGGCCCGCTGGCGACGCTGGAGGAAAGATCCACCATGTCAATGTCTGAAGAAGAACTGGGAACGCTGATCCGGCGTCACGCCGTGCGGCACACGCCGCCGGATGGGCTGGCCGAGCGCATCGGGCAGGCGGTGCGCGCCGAGGCAGTGACCGCGCCCACGCCGGTGCAGCAGCCTCGTCGCGGCTTGTGGCAAGGCCTGGCGTGGTTCGGCACGGGCGCGGCGACGGCATGGGGCCTTGCGCTGATGCTGCTCGCGACGCCGGTGCCGCCGCAGGACGCGCTCGCCGAAGCCGTCACCGCAAACCACGTGCGCTCGCTGATGGCCTCGCACCTGGCCGACGTGGCCTCGTCCGACCAGCACACGGTGAAGCCGTGGTTCGCCGGCAAGCTCGACTTTTCACCGCCGGTGATCGACCTGGCTGCGGAAGGCTTTTCGTTGACTGGCGGGCGGCTCGACTACCTCGATGGGCGCACCGTGGCAGCGCTGGTGTATCGCTCAGGGCCGCATGTGATCAATGTGTTCGTCTGGCCGGCGGCCGATGCGAAGGCACAGAGCCCCGTGTTCTCCACGCGCCAGGGCTACCAGCTGGCGCGATGGGCCCAGGGCGGCATGCAGGCGTGGGCGGTGTCGGACCTGAACGCGACGGAGCTTCGCCGCTTCGCGTCGCTGCTGCGCGAACGCGGCGCGCCCGAGGGCGCAGCCCTCAGCAAGTAACCGTTTCGGGCCGGCGCGCTTCGGCGCGCGCGCTCGCAATCGCCCAACCGAACACGCCCATGCCCGCCAGCGCCAGCAAGGCGCCGACCCAGCCGGTCGAGGTCCAGCCCAGGCCCGCGGCAATGGCCACGCCGCCGAGCCACGCGCCGAGCGCGTTGGCCATGTTGAAGGCCGAGTGGTTGAGTGCGGCAGCGAGCGTCTGCGCATCGCCGGCCACGTCCATCAGCCGGATCTGCAGCGCCGGGCCGATGGCCACGGTGGTGCCGATGAGGAACACGTTGAACGCCGCGGTAAAGACGTTGTGCGCCGCGAAGGTGAACATCGCGAGCACCAGCGCCGCATAGACCAGCAGGCCGCCGATGGTGCGCATGAGCGACTTGTCGGCCAGGCGCGAGCCCACGAGGTTGCCGGTGACCATGCCCAGGCCGAACAGCGCCAGCACGAAGGGCACGCCGCCCAGCGGCATGCCTGCCACTTCGATGAGCGTGGGCTTGATGTAGCTGAACACCGAGAACATGCCGCCGAAGCCGATGGCGCCGATGCCGAGCGTGAACCACACCTGCTTGCGCTTGAGCGCGCCGAGTTCGCGCCAAGGGCTGGCGCCTGCGGGCGCTGCGAGGTCGGGGATGTCGCGGCGCAGCAGCGCGATGGCCACCAGCGCGATCACGCCGACGAACACGAAGGCGGCGCGCCAGCCGAAGATCTGGCCCAGCCAGGCGGCGATGGGCACGCCGACCAGCGTGGCGCCGGTGAGCCCCAGCATGACGAGCCCCACGGCCCGCGCGCGGCGCCCCGGTGGAGCGAGCGTGGCGGCCACGAGCGCGGCCACGCCGAAGTAGGTGCCGTGCGGCAGGCCGGTGGCAAAGCGCAGCAGGTTCAGCAGCAAATAGTTGGGGGCCGCGGCGCTGGCGAAGTTGCCGGCCGCGAACACGGCCATGAGCGCGATCAGCAGCGCGCGGCGGCGCCAGCCTGCGGCGAGCACCGCGAGCACGGGCGCGCCGATGACCACGCCGAGCGCGTAGGCGCTGATGACGTGGCCTGCCTGCGGGATGCTGACGTCGATGTCCTTCGCCACTTCGGGCAACAGGCCCATGATGACGAATTCGCCGGTGCCGATGGCAAAGCCGCCGACGCCAAGTGCGAGCACCGCGCGCAGGAAGCTGACGGGCGCGGCGGGAGAAGAAGAAACGGAAATATCGGTGTCCGCGCTGTCCAGCGCGGGTGGGGAGGCGTTCAAGGCCAGGCTCCTGGGAAGGTGCCCGGCGGCCGCGGGCAGAAGCCGGATTTTAGGGTAAACCCTGAATTTCTGCCGATACGCAGTTGCCCAAGGCCTTGTACTGGCAGGGCTTCGAAGCCCTGCCCAAGGGGTTCAGATGGCGACGAGCTGGCGCACGCCCTGGGCTTCCATGTCCTTGCCAAGGCCGCGGGCAATGACTTCGCCCCGCTCCATCACGAGGTAGTCGTCGGCCAGCTCCTGGGCGAAGTCGTAGTACTGCTCGCACAGCACGATGGCCATGTCGCCGCGGTCGGCCAGCATGCGGATGACGCGGCCGATGTCCTTGATGATGCTCGGCTGGATGCCCTCGGTGGGCTCGTCGAGGATCAGCAGCTTGGGCTTGGGCGCGAGGGCCCGGGCGATGGCGAGCTGCTGCTGCTGCCCGCCGGAGAGGTCGCCGCCTCTTCTGTTGATCATCTGCTTGAGCACGGGGAACAGGTCGAACAGTTCCGACGGAATGGGTGTGCTGCCGCTCTTGTAGGCCAGGCCCATGCGCAGGTTTTCCTCGACCGTGAGCCGCGCAAAGATCTCGCGGCCCTGCGGGACGAAGCCGATGCCGGCTCTTGCCCTGTCGTACGGCGTGGCCTTGTGGATGGGCTTGCCTTCGAGTTCGATGCTGCCGCTCTTGATGGGCACCAGGCCCATGAGCGACTTCAGCAGCGTGGTCTTGCCTACGCCGTTGCGGCCCAGCAATACCGTGACCTTGCCGAGCGTTGCCTCGAAGCTCACGTCCCGGAGGATGTGGGAGCCGCCGTAGTACTGGTGGATGTTCTTGACTGTCAGCATGAGTTCGGTTCCTCAGCGGCCCAGATAGACCTCGATCACCCGCTCGTCGGCCTGCACTTCGTCCAGCGTGCCTTGCGCCAGCACGGAGCCGTCGCACAGCACGGTGACGATCTCGGAGATGGTGCGGATGAAGCTCATGTCGTGCTCCACCACCATCAGCGAATGCTTGCCCTTGAGGGTGAGGAACAGCTCGGCGGTGCGCGCCGTCTCTTCATCGGTCATGCCTGCGACGGGCTCGTCGAGCAGCAGCAGCTTCGGGTCCTGCATCAGCAGCATGCCGATTTCCAGCCACTGCTTCTGGCCATGGCTCAGGTTGCCGGCCAGGCGCGACACGCTGTCGGCGAGGTGAATGGTTTCCAGCACCTCGGCCAAGCGATCGCTTTGCGCCGAGTCGAGCCTGAAGAGCATCGAGGCACGCACGCCCTTGTTGGTCTTCAGCGCGAGCTCGAGGTTCTCGAACACGGTCAGGTGCTCGAACACTGTCGGCTTCTGGAACTTGCGGCCGATGCCCAATTGCGCGATGTCCGCTTCGCGATGGCGCAGCAGGTCGATGGTGCTGCCGAAGAACACGGTGCCCGAATCGGGCCGCGTCTTGCCGGTGATGATGTCCATCATCGTGGTCTTGCCCGCTCCGTTGGGGCCGATGATGCAGCGCAGCTCGCCTGGCGCGATATCGAGCGACAGCTTGTTGATGGCCTTGAAGCCGTCGAAGCTCACGCTCACGTCTTCGAGGTAAAGGATGCGGCCGTGCGTGACGTCGACTTCGCCCGGCGTGACGTGGCGGCCGAAATCTGCGGCGCGGCCGCCCGATTCGGTGCTGCCGCTCGCGTAGTGAATGCCACTGGCGCGTGCCGCGCGCTCGGCGCCGGCTTCCATCAGGTCGGGCGTCATGCGCGTGCTCCCTTCGCGTCCACGGGCAGCGAGGCCAGCGCATCGGGCTCGACGCCCTGCTCCGCCGCAACCGAGCGCCGTGCAGCAGCATCCTGCACGGGCTCGGGCGACACCGGCTTCTTCTCCCTCGACACCCACTTGCGCACCAACCCCACGATGCCGTTCGGCAGGAACAGCGTGACAGCAATGAACAAGGCGCCCAGGAAGTACAGCCAGTACTCGGGGTAGGCCACGGTGAGCCAGCTCTTCGCGCCGTTGACGATGAAGGCGCCGATGATGGGGCCGATCAGCGTCGCGCGTCCGCCCACGGCGGCCCAGATCGCGATCTCGATGGAGTTGGCCGCGCTCATCTCGCCCGGGTTGATGATGCCGACCTGCGGCACGTACAGCGCGCCGGCCACGCCGCACATGATGGCGGAGATGACCCAGATCGTGAGCTTGTACGGCAGCGGGTTGTAGCCCGAGAACATCACGCGCGTTTCGGCGTCGCGAATGGCCTGCAGCACGCGGCCGAACTTGCTGCCGATGAGCCACTTGGCGAACAGGAAGAAGCCCAGCAGCGTGGCGCCGGTGAGCGCGAACAACGTCATTCGCATTTCCTGCGTGGCGATCGGAATATTCAGGATGCGCTTAAAGTCGGTGAAGCCGTTGTTGCCGCCGAAGCCCGTCTCGTTGCGGAAGAACAGCAGCATGGCCGCAAAGGTCATGGCCTGCGTGATGATCGAGAAGTACACGCCCTTGATGCGCGAGCGGAAGGCGAAGAAGCCGAACACGAAGGCGATGAGGCCCGGCACCGCGACGATCAAAATCAGCGTGGCGATGAAGCTGTCGCTGAAGGTCCAGTGCCAGGGCAGCGTCTTCCAGTCGAGGAACACCATGAAGTCGGGCAGGTCGCTCTTGTAGTTGCCGTCGCGGCCGATCTGGCGCATGAGGTACATGCCCATCATGTAGCCGCCGAGCGCGAAGAACAGGCCATGGCCCAGCGAGAGGATGCCGGTGTAGCCCCAGATCAGGTCCATGGCCAGCGCGCAGATGGCGTAGCACATGATCTTGCCGACCAGCGCCACCGCGTAGTCGCTCATGTGCAGCGGGCTGTCGACCGGCACCCAGATGTTGAGCACCGGTGCCACCGCGCACACCACGATCAGCGCGACGAAGAAGGCCGTCCAGCCCTTGCCGCTCAGCAGCGGCCCCTTGGTTGGAAGTACGACCTTGCTCATGCCTCAGCGCTCCGGCCTTTCATAGCGAAGATGCCTTGCGGCCGCTTCTGGATGAAGATGATGATGAAGACAAGCACCGCGATCTTCGCGAGCACCGCGCCCGCCCAGCCTTCGATGAACTTGTTGAGAATGCCCAGCCCCAGCGCCGCATACACGGTGCCCGCGAGCTGGCCGACGCCGCCCATCACGACCACCATGAAGCTGTCGACGATGTAGCTCTGGCCCAGGTCGGGGCCGACGTTGCCGATCTGGCTCAGCGCACAGCCGGCAAGGCCCGCGATGCCGGAGCCGAGCGCGAAGGCGTAGGTGTCGATGCGCGCGGTGTTCACACCCATGCACGATGCGATCGGACGGTTCTGCGTAACGCCGCGCACGAAGAGGCCAAGGCGCGTCTTGCCGATGAGCCAGCCCATCGCAAGCAATACCAGAGCGGCGAAGATGATGATGCAGATGCGGTTCCACGGCAGCGTGACGTTGCTCAGCATGGTGAAGCCGCCGCTCATCCAGCCGGGGTTTTCGACGCCGACGTTCTGCGCGCCGAACAGCGTGCGCACGAGCTGCTGCAGCATCAGGCTGATGCCCCAGGTGGCGAGCAGCGTTTCGAGAGGTCGGCCGTACAGGAAGCGGATCACGCCGCGCTCCAGCACCGCGCCCACGAGCGCCGACGCGAGGAACGAGACCGGAATGGCCGCGACCAGGTACAAGCCGAAGGCCGCCTCGGGCACGTACTTCTGGAAGATGCCCTGCATCACGTAGGTGGCGTAGGCGCCGATCATCATCAGCTCGCCGTGCGCCATGTTGATCACGCCCATCAGCCCGTAGGTGATGGCCAGGCCGAGCGCGGCCAGCAGCAGCACCGAGCCCAGGCTGATGCCGCTGAACACGGCGTTGATGCGGTCTCCCCAGACCAGCGCGCCGTCGATGCTGGCAATGGAAGCGACGATGGCGGCCTTGACGTCCGCCTCGGTTTCGTCGGTCAGGCGCTGGTTGAGCAGCAGCTTGGTGTCGGGGTTGCGGTTGTTGCCGAGCTCCTTGGCGGCGATGAGGCGCTTGGCCTTGTCGGCGCTGGTGAGCATGCTGGCGGCGCGCACCAGTTCGAGCTGCGCCTTGATCTTGGGGTTGGTCTCGGCGGCCAGCGCCTTCTCGACCATGGGCACGCGCGATTCGTCGGGCTCCTTGAAGAGCGCCTGCGCGGCTTCGGCGCGCACCGAGTCGTCCTTGCTCGTGAGCTTGAGAGCAGCCTGTGCGGCATCGAGCGCGCCGCGCATGAGGTTGTTGTTGACGACGTCTTCGGCGGTGTCGGGCACCTTCAGCTCGGCGCCGGTGACGGGGTCGTAGCCTTTGTCGTCCTTCATCACGAAGACCTTGTCTTCGGTGTACTTGACCGCGTCGTCGGACATGGCCTGGATGAAGGCGGCGGTCTTGTCGTCGGCCGTGAGCACGGCCTTGTTGAGCGCGGCGATGCGGGCTTCCGATTCGCCGGAAGCGATGGCCCGGGCTTCGTCGGCGGTCAACGCGTGGGCGGCCGATGCCATGAGCAGCATGGCGGCGAGTGCGCAGTGAAGGGTTCGTCGAAGCATCATGAGAATGGAAATCGGGTTGGCTCCCTCCCCCAGCGGGGGAGGGAGAAACACACTTACATCGACTTGCCAGCGGGGTAGTCAGGCTTCTTGTCGTTGCCTTCGATGTACGGGCTCCACGGCTTCGCCTTCACAGGACCCGGCGTCTTCCACACCACGTTGAACTGGCCATCGGCCTTGATTTCGCCGATGAACACGC
Source organism: Variovorax sp. YR634 (assembly GCF_900106655.1). Lineage (NCBI taxonomy): Bacteria > Pseudomonadati > Pseudomonadota > Betaproteobacteria > Burkholderiales > Comamonadaceae > Variovorax > Variovorax sp. YR634. The sequence goes on along the minus strand of NZ_FNOL01000023.1, from coordinate 87,701 downwards.
TCTTGTGCAGGTGGTGGTTCTTCTCGTCCATCTTCGAGACGATGCCCGAGGGAGCCGTGAAGGTCTGGCCGGCCATGGCTGCGATCACCTTGTCGGTGTCGGTCGACTTGGCCTTCTCGACCGCCTGCTTCCACATGTGGATGCCGATCCAGGTGGCTTCCATCGGGTCGTTGGTGAGCGGCTTGTCCTTGTGGCCGGCGATGTTCTTGGCCTTGGCGTAGTCGCTCCACTGCTTGATGAACGCCGTGTTGGTCGGGTTCTTGATAGACATGAAGTAGTTCCATGCGGCCAGGTGCCCGACCAGCGGCTTGGTGTCCACGCCGCGCAGCTCTTCTTCGCCCACCGAGAAGGCAACCACGGGCACGTCCTTGGCCTTCAGGCCGGCGTTGCCGAGTTCCTTGTAGAAGGGCACGTTGGAGTCGCCGTTGATGGTCGACACCACTGCAGTCTTGCCGCCGGCCGAGAACTTCTTGATGTCGGCAACGATGGTCTGGTAGTCGCTGTGGCCGAAGGGGGTGTACTTCTCGTCGATGTCGGTGTCCTTCACGCCCTTGCTCTTGAGGTAGGCGCGCAGGATCTTGTTGGTGGTGCGGGGGTACACGTAGTCGGTGCCCAGCAGCACCCAGCGCTTGGCGCCGCCGCCTTCCTTGCTCATCAGGTAGTCGACGGCCGGAATGGCTTGCTGGTTGGGCGCGGCGCCCGTGTAGAACACGTTCTTCGAGAGTTCTTCACCCTCGTACTGCACCGGGTAGAACAGCAGGCCGTTCATTTCCTCGACCACCGGCAGCACCGACTTGCGCGACACCGAGGTCCAGCAGCCGAAGATCACCGAGACCTTGTCCTGGCCGAGCAGCTGCTTGGTCTTTTCAGCGAACAGGGGCCAGTTGGAGGCCGGGTCGACCACCACGGGCTCGAGCTGCTTGCCCAGCACGCCGCCCTTCTTGTTGATGTCGTCGATGGCCATCAGCACCGTGTCTTTCAGCACGGTTTCAGAGATGGCCATCGTGCCCGACAGCGAGTGCAGCACGCCGACCTTGATGGTGTCGGCAGCGAAAGCGGGCGCAGCAGAAATGCTGGCCAGCGCGACGGCGGCGGTGAGCGCCTTGAGTGTGAAACGACGTTGCATGTGGACTCCTGCTCCGGGTTGGTTGAACCTTGTCGCCAGCGCTTTGCTGGCGTGGGAGGGAGTCTGCGGAATGCACCAGGAAGGGGAAATACGCCGGGTGGCGTACACGGAGGTACTCAGGGCTCAGGCAGGTGGCGGCACGGGGTACTTGCTGGCGTTGGCGAGCATCTTGCTCTTTGCTGCCTCGATCACGTCGATATCGAGCTTGTCGGCGAGCTGCAGCAGGTAGAGGAAGACGTCGGCGATCTCTGTGCCGATCTCGGCGCGCTTGGCGGCGGTCAGATTGCGGCTCTTGGCTTCACTCATCCACTGGAAGTGTTCAAGCAGTTCGGCGGCCTCCACGGAAAGCGCGGAGGCCAGATTTTTGGGGGAGTGGAACATCTCCCATTGGCGCACCTGGGCGAAGTCGCGCAGGTCTTGGGTCAGTTGCTGGATATCGGTGGCCATGTCTGTCCTGTCGTGAGGACAGAAGAGTTTGGCACGGCCACCGCCGCGCCCGATCAGGCCCGCCGGCTTCCGCGATGGTGGAGCGCAGCCACGAGCAGCGCTGAAACCGTCAGATAGATCAGAGCCGCCCCGAACGCGCTCGCATACCCCGCCGCATCGGCCCCATGACCCAGCCGCCCGTAGAAGAGGATGCCGATCAACGCCACCCCCAGCGCATTGCTCGCCTGCTGCACCATCGACAGCACGCCCGAGGCCACGCCCGCATGTTGCGGCGGCAGCCCTGCCAGCACGGTGGACACCAGCGGCGCCATCACCATGCCGAGCCCCGCGCCCTGCAACAGCAGCAGCGGCACCATCCACGCCACGACGTGCGAATGCCCCGCCCAGCCGGCCACATTGACGAACTGCAATGCGTGCCCTGCAGCAAGCACCAGCGCACCGAGCGCGATGGGCGGCTTGCCTCCGAAGCGCCGCGCGAGGCGCGCACCCGCCATTGACGTCGCGAAGAAGCCGACCGCCAGCGAGGTGAAGACGACGCCCGAGGTGAGCGCATCGAGCGCCAGGCCTTGCTGCAGGTACAGCGCGAGCACGAAGTACAGCGAGGCATTGCCCACATAGAAGACCAGCGTGGTGAGCAGGCCCGTGACGAAGCGACCGTTGGCCAGCAGCGCCGGTGCCACGAGCGGCGCACCTCCGCGTGCAGCGAGCCGGCGCTGTTGATATGCAAAGGCTGCGAGCAGCGGCAGCGCCGCCGCAAGGCACACCCAGCTCCACAGTGGCCAGCCCTGTTCGCGGCCTTCCACCAGCGGCAGCACCACGGCCACCGAACCCGCGGCCACCAGCAGCATGCCGAGGAGGTCGAGCCTGCTGCTGCCGTTGTTCGCCAGCGGAGGAATGACGCGCGGTGCAAGCATCAGCGCCAGCAGGCCGATCGGCACGTTGATGAGGAAGCAACTGCGCCAGCCCAGACCCGCCACATCGGCATGGATCAGCAAGCCGCCGACCAGCTGCCCGAGCGTGGCACCCAGCCCCAGCGTGAGCCCGTACGCCGCGAAGGCGCGCGCCCGGTCTTCGCCGGCATAGGCCAAGCCGATCATCGCCAGCACCTGCGGCTGCAGCAGCGCGCCGGCCAGCCCCTGCAGCACGCGCGCCGCCACCAGCAGTTCGGCGTTTGGCGCAAAGCCGCAGGCGGCCGAAGCCAGCGTGAACAACAGCAGGCCCAGCATGAACATGCGGCGGCGACCGAACAGGTCGCCGAGCCGGCCGCCGGTGATCAGGCCCGCAGCGGTGGCCAGGCCGTAGCCGGCCACCACCAGTTGCAAGGTGCCCGCGCTCGCCAGCAGCTCGCGCTGCATCGACGGCAGCGCGACGTTGACGATGAAGAAGTCCAGCACCACCAGGAAGGTGCCGCTGAGCATGACCCACAAGCCCAGCCGCCCGGGCTTCGTCGCGCCCGTGCTCTGGCTTCCTGTGGAAGAAATCGATGCTGCCGAAGCGATGTTTGACTGCGTCATGATGGGCTCGAGTGTTGGGAGCAAGCGATACGGCAGCAATGACCCCGGAGGTCATCGCCGGGATTCAGACAGCGGGCGTCGGCAGGATGAACTGGTAGTCCGTGGCGATGCGGCCGTCCTCGGCCAGCACCAGGAACTCCAGCCCGAGCGCGGCCACCGGGCCACCGGCGGCCGGGACCATGCGCCAATGGAACATCACCGCGTCGTGCAGGAACTGGGCGTCGCCCGCGCGGACGAAGCGGAAGCCGGCGTCACGCACGTTCTTCTCGTGCGAGCCGGTAACGCGCTGCTGCAGCGCCTCGTAGCCCTTGGCCTGCAGCGTGCGCACGTAGTGCTCGCCGTCGGGCACCCAGAGGCCGGCGATGGCGGCGCGGCGCGCGTCGGCATCGGGTTCGTTCCAGACGGCGACGTAGCGGTCGGCGAGCTCGGCAAATTCGGTTCTGGCGTTCATGTTCTGCTCCTGTTGTTTCTGTGTCTGAGAAGAGTGAGGCCGCAGTTTCTGCCTCCGCTGGTGGACAGTGAATGCCTGGGAAGCCGACAATCTTGTCCATTCGTCCACCGCCACAGGAGTCTTCATGGATCCGCTCGACGACGTCTTTGCCGCCATGCGCGTGCGCAGCGCCCTGTATGCCCGCCTCGAAGCCGGCGCGCCCTGGGGTGTGAGCCTGGCGGGCGGCGAGAGTGCGCGCTTCGGGCTGGTGGTGCGCGGCGGCTGCCTGCTGGAGATCGAGGGCATGGCGCAGCCGGTGGCGCTGGCGACGGGCGACTGCTATGTGCTGGCGCATGGCACGCCCTACATCCTGCGCGACCATCCGAACACACCGACGGTAAGCTGTGCCTCCGTCGTGCGCGACCGCATCGGCGGGCTGGTGGAACTCGGCGGCACGGGCACGGCGGCATCGGTGATCTGCGGCTGGTTCCACTTCGACCAGCGCGCCGCGCGGCCGCTGCTCGATCTGCTGCCGGTGCTGCTGCACGTGAAGATGGAGCAGGCCCGGGCCCTCGCGCTGCAAGGCACGCTGCAGCTGCTGGCCATGGAAACCGGCGAGCCGGGCCTGGGCTCCAGCCTGCTCGTGAGCCGGCTGGCCGACATCGTGTTCGTGCAGGCCGTGCGCGCGCATGTCGCGGCCAACGGCGAATCGCAGACGGGCTGGCTCGCCGCACTGGCCGACGCGCGCATCGGCCCGGCCTTGCGTGCGATGCACAAGGACATCGCGCGCGACTGGACGGTAGAGGCTCTTGCTTCCGTCGCGAGCCTGTCGCGCTCGGCCTTCGCGCAGCGTTTTCGCGAGCGGGTGGGACAGGCGCCGCTGGAGTACCTCACGCAGTGGCGCATGTTCAAGGCCGGCAACATGCTGGGGCAAGGCCACGCGGCCCTGGGCGCGATCGCCGGGGCGGTGGGCTACGAGTCGGAGGCGGCGTTCAGCAAAGCCTTCAAGCGAGAGAAAGGGATGGCGCCCGGTGCCTGGCGGGCAGCGGCGCGCGAAGGCGCTGTCGCTGCATAGCCGCCCTTCTCTTCAGGCCTTCGCTGCGGCCTTGAACTGCGCGGCCGCAAAGGCCCATGTCATGCGCGTGGCGTCAGGCCCCTCGGGGTCGCTGAACAGCAGCTTCGATGCGCCGCCGCTCCACGAATGGCCCAGCCCCGCGATCTCGCACAGCGTGACGAGCGTGCGGCCCTTGCGCTTGAAGTCGGTCACGCGCATCGAACGGCGCTTGCCGCGCTGCATGTTGCGCGACAGCCCGGGCTTCGCGCCCAGCGCGGTGGCCCACACCGCGGCGCTGTTGACTGCATTGCTCGGCGCAACGACTGCGTCGGCATCGCCGTGCAGCACCAGCATTGGCGGCAAGGTGGCGAAGACAGCCGCGGCGCCCATCGCCTTGCCGACTGCCGTTGAGGGCATCGGCGGCACATTCTGTCCGCGCATTGCGCCAAGGGCCGTGGCCGGCGATTTCGCCGCACCGGGCGCCACGCCCGAATGCATGACGACGGCGCGGAAGCGATTCGGGTAGCGCGTGGCCAGCAACGCCGCCATGCTCGCGCCGGCCGAGAGCCCCGCCAGCGCCACGCGATCGCGGTCCGCGGGGTACAGCATGCAGGCCTGGTCGATGGCGGCCATCAGCGTCGCGGCTTCGGCGTCGGCCTTGCCGGAGCGACGCTCGTACCAGTTCCAGCAGCCCTGCGGGTGGGCGAGCCGGTCTTGCTCGAGATAGAGCACCAGGAAGCGCTGGCGCACGGCCAGCGCGTTCATGCGCGTGCTCGCGGCAAAGTCGCGCCCGGTCTGGCCGCAGCCGTGCAGCATGACCATGAGCGGCAGCCGCTCGCCCGGCTTCAGCTGCAAGCCGGCCGGTCGGAACAGGTGATAGCCGCGTGCACCGCCCGGGCCCATCGCCATGCCGCTGAGCCAGTCGCCTTTGCCGGGCGGCGGCTTGAGCCGCTTGGCCGCGGCGCGCTGGACCTGTCCCGCGATGCGCTTGCTGTTGCTCAGCGTGGCCTTGGTGAGCGCGCGCAGGTTGCGCTCGTAGGCGCGGGCAAAGACGGAAGCGGTGGAAGAACGGGCCATGGCGCGCAGTGTGAACGCAAAGCGCCGGCCGGCCTAACAACACCCGACAAGGGGCGGCCTTACCGCCCCGGCACGCATCAGTAGATTTCCGGAACGATCATGTTGGCCGGAACAGGCTGGCGCAGATAGTCGTCGTGCCGCACGCGCGCGGGCAACTCGACCGGCGGATGCGCCACTTCCTGGTACGGCATCTGGCCCAGCAGATGGCTGATGCAATTCAGCCGCGCCTTCTTCTTGTCGACCGCCTGCACCACCCACCACGGCGCCTCGGGGATGTGGGTGCGCTCCAGCATGATTTCCTTCGCCTTGGTGTATTCCTCCCAGCGGCGGCGGCTTTCGAGGTCCATCGGGCTGAGCTTCCACTGCTTGAGCGGATCGTGGATGCGGCCGAGGAAGCGCATGTGCTGCTCGTCGTCGGTGATGGAGAACCAGTATTTGATGAGCTTGATGCCCGAACGCACGAGCATCTTCTCGAACTCGGGCACGGTGCGGAAGAACTCTTCGTACTCTTCGTCGGTGCAGAAGCCCATCACGCGCTCGACGCCGGCGCGGTTGTACCAGCTGCGGTCGAACAGCACCATTTCGCCCGCTGCCGGCAGGTGCGCGGCATAGCGCTGGAAGTACCACTGCGTGCGTTCGCGGTCGTTGGGCGCCGGCAGCGCGGCCACGCGGGCCACGCGCGGGTTCAGGCGCTGTGTGATGCGCTTGATGACGCCGCCCTTGCCCGCCGCGTCGCGGCCTTCGAACAGGATGACGACTTTCTGCTTGCTGTGCTGCACCCAGTCCTGCAGCTTGACGAGCTCGCCCTGCAGGCGGAACAGCTCCTTGAAGTAGGCCTGGCGGGCGGCCTTGTCGGCGGAGGTCGGCGTTGCCGAGGCGGGGTCGAGGCCGTCGATGTTGCGGTCTTCGATCTCCAGCTCGAGCTCTTCGTCGTAGCTGTCGATCAGGTCGCGGGCGATGCGTTGCATCAGGTCTTCGTGGTCGGGAAGTGCGCTGGTCGGCATGGTGGGGCGGAAAGAGTGAAAGGGGCAGGAAAAAGCATGCTGCTCGCCGTATATGACGGCTGCGTGACGGTTTTGACCCCGTTGACACGGAGTTGTCACACACCGCGAACACCATCTGCAGCTATTCCAACACCCCAGAAACGCCCATGAACACGCTTGCAGCCCCGCATGCCGAGTTGCCGTCCGCGCCCGCCGCGCAACGGCCCAAGCTCGACTCCAAGCCCGGTCCGCTCACGCTGATCACCTTCGTGGGGCTGCTGGCCGCCGGCCTGCTCTTCACGGCCTGGAGCCTGGTGGGCGACGTGACGTCCTCCGGGGCGCCCGTCACCACCTGGGTGCCTTACATGCTTCTTGGCGTGGCGCTGCTGATTGCGCTGGGCTTCGAGTTCGTCAACGGCTTCCATGACACGGCCAACGCCGTGGCGACCGTCATCTATACCCATTCGCTGCCGCCCAACTTCGCTGTGGTGTGGTCGGGCTTCTTCAACTTCCTGGGCGTGTTGGTGTCCAGCGGCGCGGTGGCCTTCGGCATCATCGCGCTGCTGCCGGTGGAGCTCATTCTTCAGGTGGGTTCGGGCGCAGGCTTCGCGATGGTGTTCGCGCTGCTGATCGCCGCCATCATCTGGAACCTGGGCACGTGGTGGCTGGGGCTGCCGGCTTCGTCGTCGCACACGCTGATCGGCTCGATCATCGGCGTGGGCGTGGCCAATGCGCTGATGCACGGTCGCGACGGCACCAGCGGCGTCGACTGGGCGCAGGCCACCAAGGTGGGCTACTCGCTGCTGCTGTCGCCGATGGTCGGCTTCGGCTGCGCCGCGCTGCTGCTGCTGGCGCTGCGGGCCTTCGTGAAGAACCGCGCACTGTATGAAGAACCCAAGGGCAGCGAGCCGCCGCCATGGTGGATCCGCGGCCTGCTGATCCTGACCTGCACGGGCGTGTCTTTCGCACACGGCTCCAACGACGGCCAGAAGGGCATGGGGCTGATCATGCTGATCCTCGTGGGCACAGTGCCCATGGCCTATGCGCTGAACCGCGCGATGCCCGCCAACGAGACCGTGAAGTTCGCGGCCGTGGCCGAGATGGCGCAGAACGCACTGAACCGCAGCGTGCCGACCTCGCTGCCCGCGCTGGAGCCCGCCGCGGCGCGCGACACGCTCTCCACCTATGTGCGCACCCGCGAGTTCAGTCCTTCGGTGGTGCCCGCGCTGGCGGCAACCGCCGGCAGCATCGGACGGCAGGTGCGCGAGCACGGCTCGCTGGCCGGCGTCCCCGCGGATGCCGTCGCCAACGTTCGCAATGACATGTACCTGGCCTCCGAAGCCATCCGCCACCTCGACAAGAGCGGCGCGGCCAAGTTCGACGACGAGACAAAACTGCGCGTCAATACGTTCCGCCAGGAACTGGACAGCGCCACGCGCTTCATCCCGCTGTGGGTCAAGGTCGCGGTGGCCATCGCACTGGGCCTGGGCACGATGATCGGCTGGAAGCGCATCGTGGTCACCGTGGGCGAGAAGATCGGCAAGACGCACCTGAGCTACGCGCAGGGCGCCTCGGCCGAAGTGGTGGCGATGATCACCATCGGCGCAGCAGACATGTATGGGCTGCCTGTGTCGACCACGCACGTGCTGTCGTCCGGCGTGGCCGGCACCATGACGGCCAGCGGCTCGGGCCTGCAGATGTCCACGCTGCGCAACCTCGCGCTGGCCTGGGTGCTGACGCTGCCGGTGGCGATGCTGCTGTCGGGGTCGCTCTACTGGTTGTTCACCCGTATTTTCTGATCACGCATCTTGTCGGCATTCCATGACCTCGCCTCCCAGTCTTACGGAGGCGACGAAGCCGGACTGATCTCCGGCTACCTGTTCGACACCTCCGCACCCGAGCCAGCGCGGGTCATCGACTCCGCGCAGGCGGCGGCATGGCTGGTCGAACAACGCGACAAAGGCGATGAAGGCAGCGGCGAAGAGAACCCCTCCTACGTCTGGCTGCACTTCAACCTGAGCCATGCGCATGCCGAGCGCTGGCTGGTGCGGCACGCGAACCTCCCGGACACCTTCTACGAGACGCTGCACGAAGGCCTGCCCTCCACGCGCATCGAACGCGCCGACGATTCGCTGATCGCCGTCATCAACGACGTGCACTTCGAATTCAGCTTCGAGCCCTCGGACATTTCCACGCTGTGGATCAGCGTGGGCCCGCGCCTCGTGGTCACGGCGCGCACCAAGCCGCTGCGCTCGGTCGACACGCTGCGCACGGCCGTGAAGGCGGGCGACGCGCCGCGTTCGAGCACCGAGCTGCTCGAACACCTGCTGCGCGCGCAGGCCGACGTGCTGGTGAAGATCGTGCGCGGCGTCACCTCGCGCATCGACCGCATCGAAGACGAACTGCTCGCCGGCCGCCTCGACCACAAGCGCGCGCGGCTGGGCGTGTTGCGCCGGCTGCTGGTGCGGCTGCAGCGGCTGCTCGCGCCCGAGCCTGCCGCCCTGTTCCGCCTGCTGCAAGGGCCTCCCGCCTGGATGGCCGAGCCCGACGCGCAGGCGCTGCGCGGCTCGACCGAGGAGTTCTCGGTGGTGCTGCGCGACATGCAGGCACTGCAGGAGCGCATCAAGCTGCTGCAGGAAGAAATAGCCGCCAACGTCAACGAGGACAACAACCGCAGCCTGTTCGTGCTGACGGTGGTCACGGTGCTGGCGCTGCCGATCAACATCCTTGCCGGCCTGTTCGGCATGAACGTCGGCGGCATTCCGCTGGCCGACCACAAGCACGGCTTCTGGATCGTGGTGGCAATCGTCGCGAGCTTCACCGCGGTGGCGGCCTGGGCGGCTTTTCGCAAGAAGCGCTGAGCCGCATGCAGCGGTACAGTAATGCTATTTATTTAATAGCAACTTGCACAGCATCCATGCGCCCGCATCGATGTTCCAGACCCCATAGAATGCGAGGGTGTCCTCCATTCTCAATGCCGATCTTCACTGCCACTCCGTGGTCTCCGACGGCACACTGACGCCCGAAGAATTGGCCGCGCGCGCGGCCGCCAACGGGGTCGAGCTCTGGGCCCTCACCGACCACGACGAGGTCGGCGGCCAACACCGCGCAGCAGCAGCAGCCCGTGCAAACGGCATGCGCTACCTCACCGGCACCGAGATCTCGGTGACCTTCGCGGGCGAAACGGTGCACATCGTCGGCCTGGGCTTCGATGCCAACGACGCAGCGATGTCGCAAGGCCTCTACGACACACGCGGCGGCCGCGGCAAGCGCGCGCAGGAAATGTCCGAAGGTCTGGCCAAGGTCGGCATCCACGGTGCATACGAAGGCGCGCTCAGGTTCGTCGGCAACCCCGAACTCATTTCGCGCACGCACTTCGCGCGCTTTCTCGTCGAGCAGGGCCACTGCCGCGACACGCCCGAGGTGTTCCGCAAGTTCCTCACCGAAGGCAAGCCCGGCTACGTGCCGCACCGCTGGGCCTCGCTGAAGGACGCCGTGCACTGGATCACCGCAGCCAAGGGCATGGCCGTGATCGCTCACCCTGGCCGCTACAAGTTCACGGCCAACGAGGAGTACGCGCTGTTCCTCGAATTCAAGGCGCATGGCGGCAAGGCGATCGAGGTCGTCACCGGCAGCCACACGCCGGCCGAGTATGTCGAGTACGCCGACAAGGCGCTCGAATTCGATTTCGCCGCCTCGCGCGGCAGCGATTTCCACAGCCCCGACGAGAGTCATTGCGATCTCGGCAAGCTGCCGCCGTTGCCTGGCGCGCTCACTCCTGTGTGGGAACTGCTCGGCGACCGCATCCAGCAGTGAGCCAGAACCCCGGGACCGGCATCGACAACGCGGCAGCCGTTGCGCTGGCGAATGCGCGCCTCGCGGCGCAAAAGACGCGCGACACCGAATCGGGCCGCATCCTCGCGGGCATCGGTCTGGTGCTGGTGGCCGTGGCCTGCTTCGCCACGCTCGACACCGCAACCAAGGCCTCTACCGCAGGCGTGCCCATCCTCATGGGCGTGTGGTTCCGCTACGCATTCCAGGCCGTGGCCACCACGGCCGTGCTCCTGCCGCTGCATGGCACGGCGCTGCTGCGCACGCGGCACCCGCGCTACCAGTTGCTGCGCGGTGCGCTGCTGCTGGTGTCGAGCACGCTGGCCTTCCTCAGCCTGCGCTACATGCCGCTGGCCGAGTTCACGTCGATCGTGCTGATTGCGCCGCTGGTGATCACGCTGCTGGCCGCCACCACGCTCAAGGAATATGTGTCGCCGCTGCGCTGGGTGCTGGTGGCGGGCGGCTTCATCGGCACGCTGGTCATCCTGCGACCGGGCGGCGAGGCCTTCAGCTGGGCCATCCTGCTGCCGATCGGGCTGGTGCTGACCAATGCATGGTTCCAGGTGCTCACGAGCAAGCTCGCGCAGACCGAGAACCCGCTCACGATGCATTTCTATACCGGCTGGGTCGGCGCGCTGATTGCATCGCTCGCAGTGCCCTTCGTATGGACCGAGCTGGACTCGTGGCATTGGTGGGCGCTGCTGTGCCTGATGGGCTTCATGGGCACGGTGGGTCACTTCATCCTGATCCTGGCCTACCAGCGCGCGCCGGCATCCACGCTCACGCCTTATCTTTATGCCCAGATCGCTTTTGCCATGCTCGGCGGCTGGCTCATCTTTTCCCAACTGCCCGACCGCTACTCGCTCATCGGCATGGCGATGATCGCGGTCTGCGGTGCGGCCGGTGCGTGGCTTACGGTGCGCGAGCGCCGCGTACCTATCGAGCCCGCCGAATCCTGATCCGGAGTTTTTTCATGGCCCAGTACTTCGAAGTCCACCCCGAGAACCCGCAGCAGCGGCTGCTGAAGCAGGCCGTCACGCTGCTCGAGCGCGGCGAGATCATTGCGGTGCCCACCGACTCCAGCTATGCGCTGGCCTGCCACCTCGACGACAAGGACGCGGTCGACCAGTTGCGCCGCATCCGCCAGGTCGACGAGAAGCACCACCTCACGCTGCTGTGCCGCGACCTGAGCGAGCTGGCCAACTACGCGCGCGTCGACAACAAGCAATACCGCCTGCTGAAGGCGGCCACGCCCGGCCCCTACACATTCCTGCTCGAAGCCACCAAGGAAGTACCGCGCCGCGTGAGCCATCCGCAGCGCAAGACCATCGGCCTGCGCGTGCCTGATCACAAGGTGCTGCTGGAGCTGCTGTCGCTGCACGGTGCACCGCTGCTGGCCACCACGCTGATCGCACCGGGCGAGACCGAGGCACTGAACGACGCGCAGATCATCCGCGAGCGCTTCGAGAAGCAGATCGCCGGCGTCATCGACGCAGGTGCCTGCCCGTCGCAGCCGACCACGGTGGTCGACCTCACGCCCATGGGCACTGGCGACGAGCCGGTCGTGGTGCGCCAGGGACGCGGTGCATTGGCTGTGCTCGGCCTCTGAAATCGGGGCTGAGAACCACTCCCGTCTGACACAATCGCCCAGTGGATATTTCCAACCTGATACAGACCGTACTGACCTACGCGCTGCCCGTGATCTTCGCGATCACCGTGCACGAGGCAGCGCACGGCTATGTGGCTCGCCATTTCGGCGACAACACGGCCGAGGTCATGGGGCGCGTCACCCTCAACCCGATGAAGCACATCGACCCCATCGGGACCATCCTGATGCCGCTGATGCTGTACTTCGCGACCTCGGGTGCGTTCCTGTTCGGCTATGCCAAGCCGGTGCCGGTCAACTTTGGGCGGCTGCGTCATCCGAAGCGCGACATGGTGTGGGTCGCGCTGGCCGGGCCGGCCTCCAATTTCGTGCAGGCGATCTTGTGGGCGCTGGTGCTGGTGGCGCTTGTTGCCGCTGGCGTGAGTGAATCCTTTTTCATCAAGATGGCGCAGGGCGGCATCCTCGTCAACCTCGTGATGTGGGCCTTCAACCTGTTCCCGCTGCCCCCGCTCGACGGCGGCCGCGTACTGGCTGGCCTGCTGCCCAACGGACAGGCGCAGATGTTCCTGGCACGCATCGAACCGTACGGCTTCTTCATCGTGATGGGCCTCGTCATTGCGGGCGTCGTCAGCACATACTGGCTGCGACCGCTGATGGACGTGGGCTACTTCGTCATCAACCTGATCATCACCCCGCTCAAGGCGTTGCTGCTCTAAGTCTTCTTTCTTCGTCCCATGGCTCCGTCTCCTCAAGCTCCCCTGCGCGTCCTGACCGGCATCACGCCGTCGGGCACGCCTCACCTCGGCAACTACGTCGGTTCGATCCGCCATTCGGTGCGGCAAAGCGTCGCGCCCGGTGTGCAGAGCTTCTTCTTCCTGGCGGACTACCACGCGCTCATCAAGGTGCAGGAGCCGGCACTCATCCAGCGCTCCACGCTCGAGATCGCCGCCAGCTGGCTGGCCTGCGGGCTCGACCCCGAGCGCGTCACCTTCTACCGCCAGTCGGACATCGTCGAGATCCCCGAGCTGACCTGGTTCCTCACCTGCGTCACCGGCAAGGGCGTGCTCAACCGCGCGCATGCATACAAAGCACAGCTCGACAAGAACGTGGCCAAGGGCGAGGACCCCGATGCCGACGTGACGGCCGGCCTCTTCATGTACCCGGTGCTCATGGGCGCCGACATCCTGATGTTCAACGCCCACAAGGTGCCCGTGGGCCGCGACCAGGTGCAGCACATCGAGATGGCGCGCGACATGGCGCAGCGCTTCAACCACCTGTACGGCGATCACTTCACGCTGCCCGAGGCCGAGATCGACGACGCCGTGGCCACCCTGCCCGGCCTCGACGGCCGCAAGATGAGCAAGAGCTACGGCAACACGATCCCGCTGTTCGCGCCGCGCGCGCAGCTGCAAAAGCAGATCTCCAGCATCGTGACCGACTCGCGCGCGCCCGGTGAGCCCAAGGACACCGAGGGCTCGGCCCTGTTCCAGATCTACCAGGCCTTTGCCAGCGCCGAAGAAACCGAGTCGCTGCGCAAGGAGTACGCCAATGGCATTAGTTGGGGCGACGCCAAGCAGCTGCTGTTCGAGCGCATCGACCATGAAGTGGCGCCGCTGCGCGCGCGCTACGACGCGCTGATGAACGACCCGGCAGAGATCGAGCGCATCCTGCTCATCGGCGCCGAGAAGGCGCAAGCCCTGTCGAAGCCGTTCATGGCCAGCCTGCGCCACGCGGTCGGCCTGCGCAATCTCGCGGCCGGCAAGGACAAGGGCGCAGCCAAGGCTGCCAAGGTCGCGAAGCCAAGTTTCAAGCAGTACCGCGAAAAGGCGGACGGGCTTTTCTATTTCAAGCTGTTGGATGCGCGCGGCGAAACCCTGCTGCAAAGCCGTGGATTCACGTCGCCGCAGGAAGCGGGCCGTACCATCGCGATCTTGCAGGCGCAGCGCGGCGAAGCATTGACCACGCTGGCCAGCCAGCTGGAACCCATCGACACAGAAGGAACACGCGCCGTCACCGAGGCGCTGGAGGCCCTGACGGAGGCAACACCCACAACAAGCGGGAGTTGATCCGGCAAAGCCCATCGGCTTATCCGCCGATGAGCAGGAAGAGAGAAGACGGTGCGATCACAAAGGAAGAAAACATGAGCATTTATGTCATCGACGACCACCCCCTGATGCGCGACGCGATCGTGATGGTCTTGCGGCGATTGCGTCCGGCCGAGAACATCGTCGAGCTCGAGCGCCTCGACAAGCTCGCGAGCTCGGTGCAGCAGCGTGGTGCGCCCACCCTCTTCTGCCTGGACCTGAAGCTCCCGGACACCAATGGCGTGTCGGGCGTGATCGCGGTCAAGCAGGTCTATCCGAACGTGCCCATTGCCGTGTATTCGGCAGCACCTTCCGCGGACATGGAGGACGCCTGCATCGAAGCCGGCGCAGACACCTATATCGAGAAGTCAGCCAGTTCTAACGAACTGGCGGCTGCCTTGCGCGGCCTGCTGATGGCAGGCTCGGAAGATGAAGCCGACGAGATGCCAGCCGCCAACAGCGGCAAGCTGTCGAAGCGGCAGACGCAGCTGATCGCCATGCTCGACAAGGGCATGAGCAACCGCGACATCGCCACCGACCTGGAGATCAGCGAGCACACGGTGAAGGTGCACCTGTGGCGCCTGTTCCGCAGGCTCGGCGTGAAGAGCCGTACCCAAGCTCTGCACTACGCGCGCACCAACGGTTTGCTGTCAGGCTGATTCCCGCCGGCGAGCCTGACGACCTCCAGAACCGCGCCCTGTGCGCGGTTTTTTATGCGGCGCGCTCTCAGCTCAGCCGCCCGAGGCGCTCACGCGGGCTTGCGCCACTGCCTCATCGGCGTCGTGCAGCGCCACGCGGAACACGCTGCCGCTGCCCAGGCGCGAACGCACGCTGACGGGATGGCCCAGCACGTGCGACAGCCGCGCGACGATGGCAAGGCCCAGGCCGAAGCCGTCGGAGGTGCCGGCATGGTCCGCCACCTTGTAGAACTCCAGGAACACGTCGCGCAGATGCTCGGGCGCGATGCCGATGCCGGTGTCCCACACTTCCACGCGCAGGCCGTCGCGTGTCTGCCGCGCCGCCAGCAGCACGCCGCCTTCGGCCGTGTACTTGATGGCGTTGGCCAGCAGGTTGCCGATCATGCGGCGCACGCGGATCGGGTCGGTCAGGAACGAGCCCTCGCACACGTGCACGCGGAAGTCGAGGCCGCGGCTCTCGGCCACCGGGCGGTACTGCAGTTCGAGGTCGTGCAGCAGCTCGGGCACGTCGACCCGCTCGACGTGCAGGCGCACCTGGCCCGAGTCGATGCGCGCCAGGTCGAACATGGAGTCGAACAGCGCATTCACCGCATGCGTGGCGCGCACGATCTTCGGCGCGAGTTCCAGCACCAGCTCAGGCTCGTTGCGCAGCCAGTCGGCGTACAACGAAAGTGCCAGCACCGGCTGGCGCATGTCGTGCGCGGCGCTGGCCAGGAAACGGTTCTTCATGGCCACGGCCGACACCGCCGCTTGGCGCTGCTGGGTCAGCGACTTGATCAGGATGTGGTTGTGGAACAGCAGCTCCAGGCTGTTGCGCGCCGTCTCATGAATGTGCCGCCCCGCCCGCAGCAACAGGAACCAGTGCAGGATCGGCAAGATCGGCATCAGGTAGCCGTACTGGAACTGCGGATGGTGCAGCGCGATCGACGCCAGGCGTATCACCACCGCGCCCAGCATCGTGATGAACAGCGTGTTGACGTAGCGCTTGAGCAGCGGCGGATGCAGCGCCAGCCCGTTGAGCGGGAAGGTGCCCACACCGGCCACGATGAGCCAGCTCATGAACTGGTTGACCTGCGGCGTGCGCTCGAAGAACAGCAGCACCGACAAGCCCCACACCACCGCGCTGGTGCTCCAGACGAAGCCGTAGCGCTCGGTGAACTGCTGCTGCGCCGCCGCGCTGCGCCCGGCATAGCGCACCGCATAGACCCGCGCGCCCCATGCGCGGCACGCGGTGGCAATAAGACCGGCTACGAGCCACGTGAGCAGCTCCCAGCGGGGCACATAGGCCCAGTTCAGGCCGACCATCGCGGGCATGAGCGCGGCCGAGACAAAATACGAGCCCCGCGCGGAGCGCATCAGGCTGCGGATGAGTTCGCCGCGCACCCACGATTCGGCCTCGTCGGCCGAAGCCGGGGCGGGGGTCATGCTGGCGATAGACGCGTTGGCCATAAGAGCGGCGATCTTAACGGCGTCCTCGCCATTGTTTCCTAGGGTAACAATCGAAAACAGCGTTCAACAATTCAAACGCTAACCAGGAAGAATTCACTCGCATGCTTTCGCATGTCTACATCGGCGCGAACGATTTCGAACGCGCCTTTTCTTTCTATTCGGCGCTCATGGGCGAACTCGGCCTCAAGCTGAGGTTTCGCGATGACGGCAAGCCCTGGGCCGGCTGGCAAAGCCCTGATGCGCCCCGCCCGCTCTTCCTTGTGGGTACCCCGTACGACGACCAGGCCGCCTCGCCGGGCAACGGACAGATGGTGGCGCTGATGGCCGCCGACCGGGCCACGGTGGACCGCGCCCATGCCACCGCCCTCGCGCACGGCGGCGTGTGCGAAGGCCCGCCCGGCCTCAGGCCGCACTACCACCCGGACTACTATGGCACCTACTTCCGCGATCCGGACGGAAACAAACTCTGCGTCTGCTGCCACACACCAAACCCATGCTGAACAACCTGACTCCCTTCCTCATCCACTGGGCCATCACCGCCATCTCGCTGTGGGTGGCCAGCCACCTGTTTCGCGGACTCAAGTTCGACAGCACCGGCGCGCTGGTGGTCTCCGCGCTGCTGCTGGGCCTGGCCAACGCCGTCGTCAAGCCGCTGCTGATCGTGCTCACGCTGCCGCTGACGCTGGTGACCTTCGGGCTGTTCCTGCTGGTCATCAACGCGCTGATGATCCTGCTGGTGGCGGCGCTGGTGAAAGGCTTCAAGGTGTCGGGCTTCTGGACCGCGCTGTTCGCGAGCATCTTCATCTCGCTGCTGAGCATCGCCATCGGCTCGTTCGTGACGAGCGACGACCCGGCCGAGAAGGTGCAGATGCCGCAGAGCGGCAACTGGCTCTGAACTGAGCGCGCACGCCTGAGCACACGGCGCCATCCCATGTTTTGCGGAGAGACAACGCGCAAGGGCTGCCTATGATCCGCCTCACCCGGCATACAGACCGGTGAATGAGGAGCCCCCATGAAGATCGCCTTCACGTCGTGCATGAACTTCAAGTCCGGCCCCGACGGCTACCAGCACGTCTGGGACCGCATCGCGCAGGAGCAGCCGGACTACCTGTTCCTGCTGGGCGACCAGATCTACATGGATTTCTTTCCCGACCTGGGCGAACCGTCCAAGTGGGACGCCGCCAAGTTCGCCGACGTGATGCAGGGAAAGTACGAAGCGCAATGGAACGTGCCGAATTTCAAGGCACTGCGAACCGCGCTGCGCCAGCGGCAGGACAACGGCGGCGGCGTGTACGGCACCTGGGACGACCACGACTTCGCCTGGAACAACGCGCACGGCTCGAACGTCAAGGCGCCGGTGAAGCAGGAGACCCGCCGGCTGTTCACCAAATACATGGAGATCGAGCAGCTGCGCAACCCCGCGCACCTCGACCCCAAGATCGACGGCATCTATTACTCGGTGCCCCTGATGCACCAGCAGCAGCGCATCGGCAAGGCGATCTTTCTCGACACCCGCTGGTACAGCAAAGACCCCGGAGACGCGAGCCCGCTGCTCGGGCAGAAGCAGCTCGACTACCTCAAGCAGGAGCTGGCCGACGAGCAAGGCTACGTGCTGATCTGCGCCGGCATGCCGATCCGCGCAACCGGCAACGGCTGGATGCGCTACCGCGATGACTACGCGAAGTTCCGCGAGATCATCTACAAGCGCAACGTGATCTTCCTGACCGGCGACATCCACGAGAACGCGTTCCTGCCGCCGGCCGACGAGACGAAGATGTTCGAGGTCGTCTCCTCGGGCGCCTTCGTCACCAAGTACTACTACACCGGCGAGCGCGAGAACTTCGGCATCCTCGAATACTCGCCAGCGAGCACCGACATCAAGCTGTTCGACAAGCGCGGGCTCGGAAGGCACAACGTCATCGACAACGCCACCTTCGTGCACAAGGAGATCCGGTGAAGGCACCTGGGGTGCCTCTCGGCACCCTTGCGGCAGTTACTTGCCCCACACGGTCTTGTACTGCGTGCGATAGCCGTTGTCCGGGTCGAACACGTTCTTCGGCCCGCCGTCCTTGCCTACGTTGCCCACCGTCACCAGATGCACCTTGGGCACGTAGCCCGACCACTTCTCCTTGGCGAAGGCGCGGTTGAGTTCGTCCACGATCTGCCAGCCCTGCATGTTCAGCGGCTCGGGCACCGTGCCGGCCTGGAAGCGCTGCGTGCGGATGCGCTGGTAGGCCGCCTCGGAGCCGTCGCCGGCCGACACGGCCTTGGGCGAGCCGTCGCCCTTCTTGCCTGCCGCCGTGAGCGAGGGGCCCATGAAGTCGAAGTACAGGTCGTTGATGGCCAGCGAGTGCGTCCACTTGTCGCCGAAGCGCTGCAGCAGCGAGGTGGTGAGCTGCGGCATGCGGGTGGAGCTTTCGGCGATGGGGCTGTCCTCGAAGCTCAGCACGGTGCAGCCGCCGCACTTCTTGATGACGGCCTCCATGGCGCGCGCCTTGTACAGCGCAATGGCGTACTGCGAGTCGGTGAAGATCACCACGCCGGCCTTGCCGCCCGAATCGGCCACCACCCACGAGGCGGCGACGTCGGCCACGTCGTCGGTCACGGTGGTCACGTTGGCGTACAGGCCCGCCTTGTCGTTCGGGCCCGGCTGCTCGCCCGAGTGCCAGCCGACCAGCGGAATGCCCGACTTCGCGGCGCCCGCGAACGCAGCCTTCTGCTCGGTGGTGTCGAAGCCGCCGACCACGATGCCCGCCGGCTTGACGGCCAGCGCCTGGTTGAGCGCGGCGGTGCGCCCGCTCACGGTGCCCTGCCCGTCGATGACGCGCACCGTCCAGCCGATGGCGCGGGCCGCTTCTTCCACGCCCTTGCTGACGCCGACGATGCCGCCGTTCTTCATGTCGCCCGCGACGAAGACAATGGTCTTTCCGGCGCTGGCCTTGGGGCCGGTGGTGGGGCCGTCCCATTTTTCCTTGGTCATGGTCGCGGTCTCGACCTTCTTCTTCGCAACATCGAGAAAGTCATCGGCCATGGCCTTGGGTGCCAGCGTGGCGGCGCACAGGGCCAGCACGGCAGCGGCGACGGTGCGTGCGGGAACACTCTTCTTCATGCTTGTCTCCAGTCGTTGTGATGAGCCGTCATTCCGACGGCGTTGAGGGAACGGGTTGCGCGTGATCGAGCTGCCGCTCGGCAATGCGCCGCTTGATCGAACGGTTGCGCCGCTGTTGCGCCCAGCCCGCGATGCCGATGGACACCAGCAGCGTCAGGCCGTTGAAAAGCGGCTCCACATAGAAGGCGCCGCCGAACTGCTGGATGCCCGAGATGCCGATGGCAAGAATCGCCACGCCAACCAGCGTGCCCCACACGTTCACTCGGCCGGGCCGGATGGTGGTCGAACCAAGGAACGCACCCACCAGCGCAGGCAGCAGGAATTCGAGCCCCACGCTCGCCTGCCCGATCTGCAGCCGCGAAGCCAGCAGCACGCCCGCAAAGCCCGACAGCAGCCCCGACGCGACGAACGCGCCCATCACATGCCTGCGCACCGAAATGCCGTTGAGCTGCGCCGCCTTCGGGTTCGCGCCAATGACGTACAGCGCGCGGCCCAGCGGCGTGAACTCGGTGACGACCCACAGCGTGACGCTCACCGCAAGCACATAGAACGCGCCCACCGGCAGCCCCAGCAGGTTGCCGCCCGCGATGCCGACAAAACCGTCGGGCAACTCGCCCACCACCTGCCGCCCGCCGCTGTGCCACATGGCCACCGCGTAGATCACGGTGCCCGTACCCAGCGTGGCGATGAACGAATCGATCTGCGCCAGTTCGACCAGCAGTCCGTTGAGCACGCCGAACAGCGCCGCGCACGCCAGTACCACCAGCACTGCCGCCGGCCACGGCAGGCCGAGCTGCGTCTGCAGGCTGATCGCGAGGATGTGCCACAGCACAATGCCGTAGCCCACCGTGAGATCGATCTTGCCGGTGATCATCGGGATGGTCGCGGCCAGTGCCAGCAGTGCAATCACCGACTTGTCGGCCAGGATCGCGCGCAGGTTGAACAGCGTCGGAAAGGTGTCGGGCAGCAGCAGCGAGAACAGCAGCGCCAGCGCCGCCATCAGCACCACGAGCCCGTAGACCGGCATTGCGCGGCCGATGCTCTGCGCCAGGGAAATGGCCTCGCCGTCGAGGGACTTGTCGGGCTCCAGCGCCGTGGACCGGATGGAACTGCTCATGCGTGAATCTCCTCGCGCGTTGCCGCGCCTGCTGCCAATGCCAATAGCTTTTCGACCGTGATCGCGTCGCCCGTGAGTTCGGCCGCGATCAGGCCGTCGCGGAACACGAGCACGCGGGTACACACGGTCGCGATTTCCTCAAAGTCGGTGGAGACCACGACCAGCGCCGTGCCAGCCTCGGCGCGCTCACGCAGCACGCCGTAGATCTGCCGCTTGGCGCCAACGTCCACGCCTGCGGTGGGCTCTTCGAGCACTACCAGCGGCTTGTCCAGGTGGAACCAGCGCGCCAGCACCACCTTCTGCTGGTTGCCGCCGGAGAGCTGCTGCACTTCGGCGGACGGCGCGGGCGGATTGACGTCGAAGCGCCGGATGAGCGCGAGTGCCTGGTCGTTCTCCCGGCGCGGGCGGTCGAAGGCAAGGCCGCGGTCGCCATGCAATGCGGCGTTGGGAAAGAGGTTCTCCAGCACGGTCATCGAACCGGCAAGGTTTTCTTCAAGGCGCTCGCCGGCAACGTAGGCCACGCCGGCGCGGATGGCGTCGGCGGAACACGTGAAGGCGCATGCGTTGCCGAGCAGTCGCATGCGGCCGGCCGACAGCGGCTCGCGGCCGAAGATCGCGCGGCTGATGGCCTCGTGGCCCGCGCCGCGCAGGCCGACGAGGCCCAGCACTTCGCCGCGGTGCACGGCGAGGCTCAACGGGCCGGCGTTGCCGCTGGCCGCGCCGTCGAGCTGCAGCACGGGCTCGCTGCTCCCGGGTTCAGGTGCCTTCGCCTTCTGCACCGAAGCCGACAGCGCCTTGCCCACGATCAGCCCGACGAGTTCGCCCTCGTTCGTCTGCGCCGTGTCCTTCACCGCCACCAGCTTGCCGTCGCGCATCACGGCCGCGCGGTCGGAAATGGCCAACACCTCGTCGAGCCGGTGCGACACGTACAGCATTGCCATGCCCTGCCGGCGCAATTCGCGCAGCACGCCGAACATGCGCTCCACGTCGCTCATCGGAAGGCTGGCCGAGGGCTCGTCGAGCACCAGCAGCCGCGCCTTCACTTCAAGCGCGCGGCCGATGGCCAGCAGCGACTTCTCGGCGCGCGTGAGCGAGAACACGCGGCGGCCTGGATCGATGTCGCAGCCCACGCGCGCCATCACGCGGCGCGCCGTGTCGTTCGCGGCGGACCAGTCGATGAGGCCGAAGCGGCGCGGATAACCGGTGCCCAGACCCACGTTCTCGGCAACCGTCATCCATTCGACAAGGCCCAGGTCCTGGTGGATGAACGCAACCGGCTGCTCGCGCCGGTCGCTGCGCCGCCAGTCGGCTTGCGGTCGGCCGTCGAAAAGAATCTCTCCCTGGTCCGCGGGATAGATACCCGCGAGCAGCTTGATGAGCGTGGACTTGCCCGCACCGTTCTCGCCGAGCAGCGCGAGGATTTCTCCGGCGCGCACGTCGAGCGTGACGTTGTCGACCGCCTGCGTGCCGCCGAAGCGTTTGCTGATGCCCTGGAACTGCAGCAAGGCAGAAGCGGCGTTCATGCGCGCACCGCCCCGCGGGTGTTCAGGCGAATGCGGTAGAGCGATGTCGAGGCGCACACGAACAGCTCGTTGCCGTCATTGCCACCGAAGGTCAGGTTGCCCACCTTCTCCGGCACCGCGATGCGCGCCATGCGCGTGCCGTCAGGGTGATAGACCTGCACGCTGTCGGCGCTGCTTGTGTAGACGAAGCCGTGCACGTCGATGCGAAAGCCATCCGCAAGCCCCGGGTTCACGACCGCGAACACGCGCGGGCTGGCAAGGTCCTGCCCGCCGATCACCTCGAAGGCGACGATATGGTGATGCCCCGAGCCGTCGGTGCGCAAGGCGGCCGATGTGTCGCTCACATAGAGGACGCTTTCGTCGGGCGAGAAGGCCAGGCCGTTGGGCTCTTCGACGAAATCGCTCACCGAGCGCAACGCGCCGCTTGCGGGGTCGAAGCGGAACACATGGTTGCGGCCCAGTTCGCTCTGGGCCTTGTGCCCTTCATGGTCGGACACGATGCCGTACGGCGGATCGGTGAACCAGATGCTGCCGTCGCGCTTCACGACGATGTCGTTGGGCGAGTTGAGCCGGCGGCCCTGATAGCGGTCGACCACCACCTCGTCGGCCAGCGGCAGCAGGCCCGGGCCGAAGCGCGTGCGCACGATGGCGCGCTGGCCGTGCGAGCAATGCAGCAAAGCGCCGTCGGCCTCGCGGGTGTGGCCGTTGGTGAACTCCACGCCCTCGCGCCACACGCTCATGCCGCCTTCGGCATGCCAGCGCAGCATGCGGTTGTTGGGAATGTCGCTCCACAGCACCGCGCCGTCTTCGCGCATCCACACCGGGCCTTCGCTCCAAGCGGCGCCGGTGCACAGGCGCTCGAGCGGACCGGCATCGCGGGCGACGGGGGCGAAACGGGAATCGAAGACTTCGATGGTCATGGCCACGGCGCTGGTTTCCCTGAACTTGGGGTTTGCAGTGTGGCACCGGAAAAGATACCGGTAACTTAGGCTTTTCCCGTACGCTGATTGCGCTATTTTTCATTCTTGTAAAAGAATCAATCGCTGTATTCTTTACATACCTAAATCGGCGATTTACAGGTTATCGGTATCTGACCTCGCGTCGCATATCCTCGAACCCGCATTTCCGAGGGAGAAAGAAGCCCTTGCCTCCAAACAAAGCCACCGCTGCTGCCGCCCCCCTCACCCGCCCCGCGACGATGGCCGACGTGGCCGCGCGCGTCGGCGTGTCGAAGATGACGGTGTCGCGCGCGCTCAACCGCGGCGCGAGCAGCGACCGCGTGACCTCCGAGGCGCTGCGCCAGCGCATCCTGCAGGCCTGCGAGGAAATGGGCTACGTCATCGACCAGACGGCACGCACCTTCTCCAGCAAGCGTTCGGGCTTCATCGCGGTGCTGATTCCGTCGCTCAACAACTCCAACTTCTCGGAAACCGCGCAGGGCATCACCGCGGCGGTGGAAGCACGCGGCCTGCAGCTGCTGCTGGGCTACACCGACTACCGCGTGGAAACCGAAGAGCGCCTGCTGCGCGCCATGCTCGCGCGCCGGCCCGAAGGCGTGATCCTCACGGGCGGCTCGCACACACCCGCCGCGCGCTCGATGCTGCAGGCCGCCGGCGTGCCGGTGGTCGAGACCTGGGACCTGCCCGCCACGCCCATCGAACACACGGTCGGCCTCTCGAACGCTGAGGCCGCGGCCGCGATGGTGCGGCACCTGCACGGCAAGGGCTACCGGCGCATCGCCTTCATCGGCGGCACCTCGAACCGCGACACGCGCGGCGCGGACCGCCAGCGCGGCTATGCGGAGGCGATCCGCGAACTGGGCCTGCCCGACGGTCGCGTCATCAGCTTCGGCCAACCGCCGATCTCGATGGCGCAAGGCGGCGAAGCGGTGGTGCAGCTGGTGCGGCAGTGGCCCGACGTGGATGCGGTGATCTGCGTGTCCGACCTGTCGGCCTTCGGCGCGCTGATGGAATGCCAGCGCCGCGGCTGGAACGTGCCGGGCCGCATCGCGATCGCCGGCTTCGGCGACTTCGAAGTGGCGCGTGCCTGCCACCC
This sequence comes from Variovorax sp. YR634, assembly GCF_900106655.1. Lineage (NCBI taxonomy): Bacteria > Pseudomonadati > Pseudomonadota > Betaproteobacteria > Burkholderiales > Comamonadaceae > Variovorax > Variovorax sp. YR634. The sequence continues at coordinate 63,598 of NZ_FNOL01000023.1, read as the reverse complement.
GCGCATCACCACCGTGGCGGTGGATTGCGTGGGCATCGGCAAGGCGGCGGGCGAACTGCTGCTGCGTGTGATCGACGGTGCGCGCGAAGGGCACCGGCCGCCCGCGGAGACGGTGATGATCCCGTTCCGCATCGAGCAGCGCGAAAGCTCCTAGGTACCGGGTTCTTCCAGCGTCAGCGAACGCCGGCAACCAGCCGCGCCTCGCTGCACAGCCGCGCGCCGAAGTCTTCGCAGCGCACGTCGAACCCGTAGGCCGCCGCCCGGCGCAGCGCGAAGGCCGTCACGTCGTGCAGGTAGGTGCGCCCTGGCTTGCGCCCTGCCGCGGCGCGGGCCTCGAAGTCGGCCTGGAAATCGCGTGCCCACTCCTCGTAGAGCCGGTAGCGGTCGCAACGGTTGCCGGGGCAGCCCGCCCGCGCCAGCGCCTGCGCGATGTCGACCAGCGGAACCGTGATGGGCATGTCGTGTCCTTCGCGCATGGCACGGGCTTCGTCAGAACTTGCCGAGCACGTTCAGGAACCACCCCTTGCTGCGGTAGCTCATGTCGGTGAGGTTGTCTGAGTAGTCGGTGAAGTTGTAGCCCACGCCCACCTTCAGGTTCTCGTTGACGTGGTAGTACGCGGCGGTGACCCAGCCGCTCTTGCGGTCCTTGAGTTCCTTGGCGCGCAGCGTGCGCCACTCGAGCATCCAGTCCCAGTTGCGCACCAGCTTCCAGTCGACACGCAGCACGGCAAGCTCTGCCGAGCTCTTGAACCACGGCGACGAGTTGTCGCGGCTCGCGCGCAGTTCGCCGCGGCGCCAGGCGTACTTGCCGCCGAGGGTCCAGCGCGGGTCGATGTCGTAGGTGGCGTCGATCGCGAACACGTGGCTGCGCTGCTGGTAGTCGATGCCGGTGGTCGACACGGTTCCCAGGCTCGAGTCGACCCCGCCCGACACCACCTGGCCCGGCGACGACAGGTCGTACAGGTAGGTGTACTTGAAGAGCAGATTCAGCCGGTCGTTCAGCGCCGGGCGCAGCGCGTAACCGAGCATGGCTTCGGTGTACTTGGCGGCGGCCAGCGTGCCGGTGGTGCTGTCGCTGTCGGCCCAGTTGAACTTGCCGACCCAGCGCGCGTCGTCGTCCACCTTCCAGCTGAAGGAGTTCTTCACCAGCCAGCTGGTGCGCGTCTCGGCCGTGGTGCGGTCCTTGCGGTATTCGAGGCCGCCGCTGTACTTCATGCGCTCGCTCGAATAACCGGTGGTGAAGGCCACGGCCTCGCGGCGCGTGGCGCCCAGGGTCTCGGCGCCGATCCAGCCGTTCTCGAAGTTGACGCCGAAGGTCCAGCGCGTGTCAGGCGCGTACTGCACGCCGTAGGCATGCGTGAGGCCCGGCTGCGCGCCGGTGGCCTGGCGGTGCTCGGTGAACATGGTCAGGCCGTCGCCCACGCGGGAGCGCACACCGGTCACGAGGCTGCCGCCGCGGCCGATGAGGTTCTCGTCGGTGCGGCCGGTGTCGGCCACGTAGGTCATGTAGAGGTTGGAGCGGTCGTCGTACTGGTAGTCGACGCCGGCCTTGCCGGCCAGCCCGCCGTCACCGGTGGAGACCTCGCCGCGCAGCGCGAGCTTGTCGTTGACGCGGTAGCGCCCGCCGAAGCCCAGCCGGTCGTTCTCCAGCCGCGTGCCGGTGCGCCGCAGCGTCTTCTGCGCGAAGCCGTAGGCGCTCCAGCGGTCGCTGCCGGTGTATTCGAGCTGCACGGCCGCGTCGGCGCGCTCGCCCGACACCGCCTGCGTGGTCGGCAGCGACGGGCTGGTGATGAGCGCGTCGCCGGTCTTGTCGTCGTAGCGCAGGCCGAGGCCGAGCTTCCACTCGGGCGACAGGGTCAGGGCGTACTGCGCGTCGAGCACGCTGCTGTTGTAGCCGTCGCGCTCGTCGCGGCGGTCGGCCTTCAGGCGCAGCTCGCCTGCGCCGCTCTGGCCCTTCTCGCCGAAGGGCACGGTGGCCTGCACGCCGGTCTGGCGCGTGGCGTTGCTCGCGTACTGGCCCGGTGCCGAGAAGCCCGCGTCGCGCGACTGCGCGTAGGCGCTCACGCGCCCACCGCCGCGGATGTCGAAGTCGCCCAGGTCGGCCTGGCCTTCGAGGCGCCATGCGTTGGCGTTGCCGGTGGGTCCGTTGCCCAGCGTGTTGCCGATGGCACCGTTGCGCCCCGTGAAGCTGAAGCCGCCGTCCAGCGAGTCGAGCTGGCTGGTGCCCGGGCCCTTGCTGCGCGCGAACTCGCCCTTGAAGTAGGTGTTCTCGGTCTTGCGCAGCGTGATGTCGGTGCCGGCCAGGCGCTGGTCGCCGCCGATCTGGTCCTGCCGCGACGCCGTCACGCCCACGCCCACGTGGTCGTTGGCCCACCACGACACGCGGCCGCCCACGGCGAGCGTGTCGAGCGAGGAAGTCAGCGGCGTGTATTCGTAGTCCACCACCAGGTAGGTCGGCATGCCGGTAAAGCCGCCGGCGCGCACCAGCGAGCCGTCGTCCGACAGGCTGGGCAGCGGCGCCGACAGCAGCACGCGGCCCTGCAGGTAGTCGATCTCGTAGTCGGAACTCGGCACGAGCTGCGTGCGCTTGAGCACGAAGCCGGAGTCGCGGTCGCGGATCTCCAGCGTCACGCGCTCGGCGCCGCGCGTGATGTCCTGGTTGCGCAGGTAGTAGAGCGATCCGCCGGTGCCGCGGAATTCCTCGCGCGCAGCCAGCGTGCCGGGCTCGGCCGCGAAGGCGTCGACCTTCAGGCGCGCTTCGCCGAACGAAGTCGATTCCTCGCCCAGGTAGCGGCCATGAAAGCCGTAGAGGCCGCGGCTCACGCGGGTGAGTTCGGTGTCGCCGAAGTTGAGCTTGAAGTTGCCCCACATGGCCTGCGAGCGGCCGTCGTCCACGCGCAGGTAGAAGCGGCCCTGCGTGGGCGCGTCCTCGATGGTGGTGGAGTCGTCGCCGAAGGTGCTCCACGAATCCTCGGGGTCGAAGCGGCGGAACAGCGAGGTCGGGTCCTTGCGGTCGAGGTTGCGGAACAGCTCCTTCAGCGGGCGCTCTTCGGTGTCGACGCTGGCCGTTAGCGTCCAGCGGTCGTTGAGCTGGCCCTTCGCATAGCCGGCAATGCGACCTTCGCTCCAGCCGCCACCGCCGTAGCGGTTCTTGTCGTTGGTCATGATCGCGGCCGGGCCGCTCACGCTGTTGCTGCCCACGGTGAGGTCGGCCTGGCCCACGAAGAACCAGTCACTCGCAGGCAGTTCGAAGTCGCGGCGGTAGGCACGCGTGGCGCCCTGAGCGTCGGTAACGGCGATCTCGCCGGTCTGCACGCGGCGCGGCACCAGCTGCTGGAACACGAAGCGGCCACTCTCGTCCACCGGCACCGCAAAGCCGAGCGCGCGCACGCTCTCGCCGGGGCGAATGGCCGCGCCGCTGGCGGTAACGGTGCCGGCGCTCAACGGAATGTTGGCGATGGCGATGTTGTTCTGGCCATAGCCGCGCAGCAGCTCGCGCACCGGGTCGGGCGGCGTGCCGGTCTCGGGCTTGTGGCGCTGGGCCAGCGTGAGCGAGAGGTCGTCGGTTTCGTCGAAGCGGCCCTGGCGGTCGTACACGCGCACGCGGTAGTACAGCTTGCCGCTCGCGCCTTCGGCGAGGCGGTTCAGCAGGCCATCGAGCACCTGCCATTCGCCGCGCAATGCGGCGTCCAGCGGCACGGTTGCGACCAGGCGGCGCTGCATCACGTCGTTGGCGGTGAACACGCGCAGTTCTGCCTTGCTGGTGAACAGCAGGTAGTTGCTGTAGCCGGCGAAGCGCACGGTGTCGCCCGCCACCACGGTGGTGGGCCATGCGCTGGCGCTCAGGCGGCGCGGTTGCGAGAGGTTGTCGTACTGCAGGCGCAGCTGGTTGCGCTCCAGCTGCACGTCGACGCAACGCTGGCGGTCGGCACTCGTCGTGCCTTCGGCGGACGGGAGCTTGCCGTCTGCGGACAGCAGCTGGCCGTCCACGCTCAGGCGCAGCGGTGCGTCGTCGGTGCCGAAGGCGGTGAAGGTGCGGCACACGCCGAGGTCGGCTGGTGCGGGTGCCGGCGCAACGACAGCATCGCGCCAGTACACGCGCACTTCCACGCGCCGGTTGGCGGCCCAATTGCCGGGGTCAGTTGCAGGCGTGGCCACGGGTGCATCGGGGCCGCGCGACGTGGCGGAGGCCGCGGCTTCCGGCAGGCCCAGGCGCTGCGTGAGGTAGCGACCGGCCTGCTGCGCGCGGGCCAGGCCCAGCGCGTGGTTGTCGGCAAAGCGCTCGCGCGACTTCGCACTCAGGGGCTGCGTGTCGGTGTGGCCGACGATCTCGAAGCGCAGGCCGTCGCGGCCCCTCACCTGGTCGGCGATGCGGTCGAGCTGCGCGCGGTCGGCTGGCAGCAGGCCATCTGCGCCGGAATCGAAATGCGGCGTGCTGGTGTTGCTGCGTTCGGCGGGCGATGCGGCCACGGCGGCCGTCGCCGCGCGGGGCTCGACCGCATCGCCGAGCACGAAGGTGGCCTTGGGCAGCTCGCGCTCGCTGCTGCGCGGCAGGCGGCGTGCGCCGTCGATGTCCACGGCGCGCGGGTCGGCCGTGGCCTGGTCGAGCATGCGGCCGCGCACGGCGGTCTCCTGTGCGGCGGCCAGCCCCATGTTCAGGCAGGCGGCGGTCACGGCGCCTGCAAGGGCCATGCGCTTCGGAAGCGTCTTTCTTCTTCTCATGTCGGCTCGCTGGATCGGGTTCGGTGTCTGTGGGCGGGTCATGGCTTCGCCTCGTCCGAGGCGGCGGTGGCGGGCACCAGCTCGACCTCGATGTCCAGGTTGAAAAGCGGCGGCTCGTTGCGCCCGGCGCGTTGTTCGCCGAGCTGCTTCCAGCGCGCGAGCACCGCGGCCTTCACCGCGTCCGTGCGCTGGCGGCCCAGCGATGCGGGCTCGCCCTGCGCGGCCTTGTAGGCCAGCCGCAGCACTGCCGTCTTTTCGGCCAGCACGCTCACGGTGCGGTCGAGCTCGCCCGCGAAGCCGGCGCGCAGCGCGCTGTTGCCGTCTTCGAAGGCCGCGCCCTGCAGCGCGAGGCGCACCACGCGGTGCACGGTGGCGCCGAAGTTGATCTTCAGCACCTTGCCGCGCGTGGCGCGCTCGGCCGCCGGGTTCTCGCTGGTGGTGCGATAGCCCGAGGGCAGCGTGCGCTCGTCGAGCTTGAGCACCAGGTTGCTGCCGGTGCCTTCCTTCGGAATGGCGGCGCAGGCGATGTGGTAGCGGCCTTCGGCGTCGGTGGTGGCCAGCACGCCGTTGACCGTTGCGATGCGCACGTTGGCAAGGCCGGGTTCGCCGTCGTCCTGGTAACCGTTGGCGTTCTTGTCGTCGTAGACCTTGCCGATCACGTCGGTGCAGTCGAACAGCGCATCGGGCACCACGCGCACGGTGGCCGTGGCAAGGTTCGACAGCGTGCGGCCGCCCACGCCCTGCAGGGCGACGACCTGGTTGACGAACTCGCCCTCGCCCACGCCGACCCCCACGCCCGCGACCATCAGGTATTCCTTGGTCTCGTTGGGCGCGAAGTTCTGGCCGGGCACCACGACCTGGCGGCCGTTGATCTGCGGCACCACCGGCAGCGCCACGCCGCCGGGCATGGTGCGCACGGTGAGCGAGCCCTGGATGTAGCGGAAGCCCGGCGGCAGCGTGTCGACCACGGCCACGCCCGGCACGGGGTTGCCGCGCGTGTTGCGCGCCGTGATGCGGTAAGGCAGCAGTTCGCCCTTCTTCACGGTGAGCTTCGATGTCGTCTTGCGCAGCTCGATGAGCGTGGCGTCCGACGGGTCGAGCGGGATGTTGTTGGCCACCACGTGCTGGCCGCCGCCGCCCGGCATCTTGAACATCAGGTAGTAGCCCGCGCCGGTGACCAGCGCCGCGCCGGGGCTCACCACGCAGGGGTTGGTCTGCGCGGGTGCCGGGCCGTTGGCGGGCGCCGCGCACGACTGCGTGCCCAGCGCACCGGCCGCGGCCGGGTACATCGACGACGGCAGGTAGGCGCCCGGCGGCGTGATGGCCAGGCGGTAGTCGCCGGCCGGTGCGCCCGGCAGCAGGAAGAAGTCGTAGTAGCCGTTGGGGCCGGTCGTGTAGGTGTCGCGCCCGTCCAGCAGGTGCTGCGCGGGGTCGAAGCCGGGCGGGCCGACCAGGCGCACCACGGCGCCCGGCACCGGCGTGCCGCTGACGCTGTCGTACACCACGCCGCCCGGGTCGTACGGCAGGTCCTGCTTCTGCACGTTGGCGCCCGCGTTCACGCGCACCTTGATGGTGAAGCGCGGATCGCTCGCGGCGGGCGTGGGATACGGGCCGCTCGCGCCGTTCTGCGACGCATCGGTCGGCCATACGCCGCCCACGACGCGGCCGTCGGGCGCGCGGAAGCGCACGCGGTATTCGCCGGGCACGAGGTCGCCGAAGCGGTAGCTGCCGTTGGCGCTCGTGGTCACGGTGTAGAGCACGGTGGCCGCGGTTTCCGCGCAGGCGTTGCCGCCGTCGGCGCAGCGCAGCAGCTCGACCGTCCAGCCTTCGCCCTGGCCTTCGCCCGACTCGCGGGTGCGGTTGTGGTTCTGGTCGAACCACACGGTGCCGGTGAGCGAGGCGGGCTGGTTGCTGTGCTCGTTGAAGTCGTAGCCGGTGCCGTGGGCGTCCAGGCCGGTGAAGTTCACGCGGATCTGGTTCGGTCCCTGCGCGGTGCCGCCCAGCGTGCCGGGCACGGCAATGCCTTCGTCGTAGCCCGTGGGCTGCGTCTCGGTGACGGTGTAGCCGCCGCTGCCGGGCAACGGCAGGCCGGGCAGTTCGTAGCGGCCGTTGGCGTCGGTGACGGCGGTGCGCGTCACCGGCTGGCCCGCGGCATCGGTGCCGGTGAGCGTGATGGTCACGCCCGGGATCGGCAAGTCTTGCGGCTCGCGCGTGCCGTTGCGGTTGGCGTCGTTGTAGACGGTGCCCGCCAGCGATGCGCCGCGTTCGCCGAAGTTGTAGTTGTCGCCGTTGCCGCCGCGGTACGCGATGGCGCCGATGACGTCGTTGCCCAGCGTGCCGCTGGCCGCGCCCTCGAGCGTGCCCACGGCGTCGAGGCCGTCGGCATACGTCACGGGCTGCGTCTCGCGGATGGTGTAGCCCGCGGCGTCGGCCGGCAGCAGGCCGGTGAAGACGTAGCGGCCGCTGGCGTCGGTGACCACGGTGGCGTTCACCACCAGGCCGCTGGCCGAGCGGCCGGTGAGCGTGAGCGTCACGCCGGGAATGCCGACCTCGGTGGGCTGGCGAACGCCGTCGTTGTTGGTGTCGACGTACACCCAGCCGGCGATCTGGCCGCCGCGCTCGCCGAAGTTGTAGTCGATGCCCACGTCTTCCGAGACCAGTGCGAGGCCGCCGAAGCGGTCGTTGGTGCCGCCGGGGTTGACGGTGCCGCGCGCGGCGCCGCCAACAGTGCCGAGCGACTCGGGGCCGTCGGCCACGCCGGCGGGTTGCGTCTCGTCGATCTGGTAGGTGCCGGGCGTCAGCGCGTCGACCAGGTAGCGGCCGTCGGCAGCGGTCTGCACCGTGCGATCGACGGCGTTGCCCTGGAAGTCGGTGCCGGTGACGCGCACGGTGGTGCCGGCGATGCCGGGCTCGCCGCTGTCCTTGGTGCCGTTGGACGGCGCCACGTCGGCGTACACGTAGCCCGAGAGGCTCGCGGGCTTCACCGCCGAGAAGTTGTTGCCGGCCGAGCCCGAGCCCGCGGCGCCAAGCACGATGTTCTGGATGACGTTGGCCGTCGAGCCGTTGGGGCCGTTGGTCACGCCGGTGCCGCCGGTCGGCACGGCGCCGGGCGTGCTGCCCGCGCCGCTGACGTTGCCGGCGCGCGTGATGCCGGGCAGGTAGCCCGTGGGCCGCGTCTCGGTCACGGTGTAGCTGCCGGGCGCGAGGTTCGGAAAGCTGTAGTCGCCGCTGGCGTCGGTGGTGGTGGTGCGCGACACCGTCTGGCCGTTGACGTCGGTGCCCGTGAGCGTGATCGTCACGCCCGCCAGGCCCGGCTCGGTGGCCGGCGCGCCCTGCGCGCCGCTGCCGTCGCGGTCGTAGTACACGCGGCCCGAGATGCCGCCGGGCAGCAGCTCGCCGAACCAGTATTCGCCCTGCGTGGTCGGCACGCTGGTGCCCGAGACGGTCACGCTGGTGATGACGTTGCCGCCGCCTTGCGGCGTGCCGGGTTGGCCGTTGTTGTTGGCCTTGCCCGGCGCGTAGTTGGCCGGCTGCGTCTCGGTGATGGTGTAGCCGCCCGCGCCCGACGGGGGCACGTTGCGGAACTCGTAGCTGCCGACCGTGCCGGTGGGCACGGCCAGGATGTTCACCGCGTTGCCCGCGGCGTCGGTGCCCGTGAGGCGCAGCTCGACGTTCGGGATGCCGGTGTCGCCGGCCTGCGGCACGCCGTCGTTGTTGGCGTCGACGAACACGCGCGTCGTGATACGGGTGAGCAGCTCGCCGAAGTCGTAGCCGGTACCCGTGACGTTGGAGCGCAGCGCGATCGCGCTCACCACGTCGTTGCCTGCGGTGCCGCCGGCGGTGCCGGCCGCGTCGCTGCCGTCGGCGAAGGCTGCGGGCTGTGTTTCAGTCAGCGTGTAGCTGCCGGGCGTGAGGTTGTTGAAGGCATAGTTGCCGGTGGTCGTGGCCGTGGTGGTTGTCAGCGACACCGGGTTGCCGAACATGTCGGTGCCGGTGAGCGTGACGGTCACGCCGGCGATGCCGGGGTCGCCCGCGCTGGCGGCGTTGTTGTAGTCGGCGTCCTGGTAGACGCGGCCGGCCAGGCTGGATGCGCGTACCTCGCCGAAGTTGTTGGCCGTGGAAGCGCCGCCCGTGCCGAGCACGATGTTGTCGATGCGGTTGGCATTGGAGCCGTTCGGGCCGTTGCTGGTGCCGGGCGGCACCGTGCCTACCGTGCTGCCCACGCCGCTGACGGTGCCCGCGCGCGTGATGCCGGGCTGGTAGGCCGCTGGCTGGTCTTCCACCACGCTGTAGGTGCCCGCGGGCACGGTGAAGCCCCAGTTGCCGTTGGCGTCGGTGGTGGTGGTCATGACGACCGCGTTGCCCGAGCTGTCGGTGCCGCTCAACCGCATGGTCACGCCGGCGATGCCGGGTTCGCCGCTGTCGATCAGGCCGTTGCCGTTCAGGTCTTCATACACGCGGCCGGACAGCGCGCTGTTCTGCACCGTGATCTGTCCGTCGTTGAAGTTGTTGCCGGCGTCCGGATCGGCACCGCCGTTGGTGTCGCCCGAGCCGGTAGTGACGATGTGCGCGCGGTTCGTGAGCACGGTGCCGTTGGCCGGCGCGGCGCCGCTGAAGCGCACCGGAATGCGCACGGTGGCCGTGCCGTTGGCCGGCATCGAGGTGATGGCGCAACTCACGGCCGTGCCGCCGGCAACGCCGGTGCAGGTGGGCGCGGCGGGCGTGAAGGCGCCGCTCGTGACGGTGAACACCGGCGTGCCCGTCAGCACCAGCGGCGCGGGCAGCGTGTCGGTGAAGCTGGTGGTCTCGGCGCTATCGGGGCCGTTGTTGCGCAGCTGCACGAGCCAGTCGAAGGTCTGGGCCGACGACACGGTGGCCAGCGGCGTGGCGGTGCCGGTCGTGACGGCGGCCTTGGAGACCACCTGTACGTCGGCCTTGAAGCGGAAGGTGGTGTTCTCTGCCACCGCGTTGTTGCCCTGCACGGTGTCGAAGGCATTGCGCGTGGCGTCGAAGAAGTCGACCTTCGCGTTGTTCTGGAAAGTGCCGCGCGACGTGCCCCTGAGCACCACGCGGAACTGCAGCGAACTGAGCTCGCCGGTGGACGTGGGGCCCGTGCCGCCCAGCGTCGGGATGGTGAACACGATCTGCCCGCCGGCCGAGCCGATGGCTGCGCCGCCGGCCAGCGCGAAGCTGGTGCCCGTCGGGGCATTCGACGGAATACTCACCGACACCAGCGCGGGCGGTGTCTCGCCGCCTGGGCCGGGCAGCGGCAGCGTGTCGATCAGGCGCACGTCTTCCGCCGTCGACGCGCTGTTGTTCGACACGGTGATGGTGTAGCCCACGTCGTCGCCCACGTTCACCGGGTCGGCGTCGTCGCGCTTGGTCACGACCAGGTCGTACACCGGCGCGGTGACGGTCGCGGGCACGGCGGCGTCGTTGTTGGTGGTGAGCAGCTCGGGCGTGTCGGTGGCAACGTGCGCGCCGTTGGTCACCGCAGTGCCGTTGAGCGCGTACAGCGGCCGCACGCGCACCGTGACGGTCTGCTGCACGTTGCGGTTGAGCGAGCTCCAGCTGCACACGAGCTGGTTGTTGGTGGTGCCGGTGCCCGTGGGCTGCGTGGTGACCGGTGTCGTACCGCAAGTGCCTCCGCCGGAGGCGACGGCCGTGAGGAACATCAGGTTGGCCGGCAACGTGTCGGCCACGCTCACGGCGTATGCACGGCTCAGGCTGTCCGGTACGTTCCGGTTGACGACGGTCAGTGTGTAGGTGAGCAGCTGGCCGACCGGCACCGAGGCCGGGCTGGCCGACTTGGTGACCGTCACGTCGCTGCGCGCCACGAGGTAGGCAATGGTGCTGCCGTCGTTGTTGGCCAGGTTCGGATCGGCCGGCGTGACCGCCAGCGCGTTCGCCGTGTTGTTGATTTCGAAGCCGTGGTCGGTGGCCGAGCGGCCGTCGCCGTAGTGCGACGCGACGACGCGTATCACCGGGCACAGCGGCAGCGCGCTGACGGCGTCGGTGCTCGCGCGGCATACCGGCAGGGTCGACAGCGTGCAGTTGGACAGCGATGCCTGGCCGAAGCCGCCTCCGTTGGCCGGCAGCGCGCAGGAGCCTGCGAAGGTGCCGCCGTTGGCGGTCTGCGTGACGTTGCCGGCGCCGATCACCTGCGCGAAGGCGTCGGTGACGACCACGTTCTGCGCTTCGGAAGGCCCGGTGTTGACCACCTCGATTTCCCACGTGACGGGCTGGCCCGCGATCTGGCGGTTGCCGGCGCTGTCGCCGATGCCCACCACGCGCTTGAGCACTTTCACGTCAGCGGCGGTGGCGACGTCGTCCACGCCGGTGCCGAGGTTCACGCAGTCGTTGCCGGTGTTGGCGTCCGGGTCGGTGCCGAGCGTGGGCGCGCTCGCGGGCAACGCCACGTTCACGCACATCCTGTTGACGATCTGGCCGCCGCCCGACGGCAGCGCCGGGATGGTGGCGTTCACGATGATGTAGCCGCCGTTGCGCGCGCTGGCACCGTTCGACAGGTCGACATCGATGTCGGCGGCGAGCGTGCGCGTGCAGGTCACGGTCGCGGGGCCGGGCACCGGCGTGGCGGGCGTCGGGACGACGGTGGTGCCGCCCTGGGTCACCGTGCAGGTGTAGCCGTCGCGCTGCGTGACGCTGTTGATCTGCACGCCGGCCGGCAGGTCGTCCACCAGCTGGATGGTGCTGCCCGCCAGCAGGCGCGTGCTGCCGAGGTTGGTGCTGCCGACCTGGTAGTCGAAGGCCTGGCCCAGCGGCACGTTGTTCTGCGGCCAGCCGCGTCGCTTGTCGGCGCGGAAGTCGGTGGCGGAGACCGCCACGTCGGCGGGCACGCTGCCCGTGGCCGAGTTGGCGATGGGCCCGGTCGCGCTCACGGTGGCCTGGTTGACGACGCCGGTGCCGGCAGACGAGGCGATCACGGGGATGAGGATGTCGCCGAGCGCCACGTTGGCGTCGCCGGTGCCGCCGATGTCGGTGCGCGTGCAGCTGACCGTCTGGCCGCCGACGGAGCAGGTCCAGCCGCCGCCCGCGGAGAACGGCTGGATCGTGAAGTTGGCCGGTAGCGTGTCGCTCAGCGTGACGCCCGTGGGAGCGGTGCCGCTGAAGCTCGGGCTCAGGCGGAAGTTGAAGCGCTGCCCCACCAGCAGCTGGCCGCCGTCATGGCTCTTGGCGAGCGCGAGCACGTAGCCCGCCGTCACGGTGGTGTTGGCGGTGGCGCTGTTGTTGGTGGAAACGCCATCGCCGATCGAACCCGCCGACGCCACGGCCGGCTGGTGCGTGATGGTGGAGCCGGCGCCCGCGGTGACCACGCCGTTGACGGTGAAGGTGCGCGTGTTGCTGCCCGTGGTGGCCGGCGTGGCCGGCACGTTGCAGGTCAGCAGGCTGCCGCTGATCGAGCAGCCCGAAGGCAGGCCGGAGCCCGAGACCGACAACCCCGTGGGAATGGAATAGGTCAGCGTCGAGCCCGAGCTGGTGTCGGGGCCGTTGTTGGTGAGCGTGAAGACGATCGGCACCGTGCTGCCGCTCGGCGCGGTGGCCGGTGCGTTGATGGCCACCGACACGTCGGCGCCCTGGTTCACCGTGATGATCTTGGTTTCGCTCGAGCTGCCCCCGCTGATCGCGGCGGTGACGCTCAGCGTGCCCTGGACGGTGGTGCGCAGCAGTACCTGGAAATCGCGCAACTGGTTCGCACCCAACGTGATGCCCGAGCAGGTCAGCGTGCCCGGGCCGGCCGCGCCTACGACCACGTCGGCCGAACAGCTGCCCACGGGAACCGTGCCGGTACCCATGTAGATGGTGTTCGCGGGGATCGTGTAGGTGAAGGAGGCGCCCGGCGCGCCGATCGGCAGGCTGTCGGTCTCGGCGATGGTGATGGTGCTGGTCACCGTGCCGCCGGCGGGAAGGATGTCGGGCGAATGGACAAGGCTCGACACCTGCGGCACGGCATGCGCGGCCGCGGCGAACAACAGCCCCGCCAGAGGCGCTGCCACGCGCGTCAGGCAGCGGCGCAAGCGCGCTGCGTTGGAAGGCACGTCGCGACGCGCCGACGCGTGCGACAGATTCGTTGGGGTCCTGAACATCCCGTCCCTCGTGATTGCTCTGATGGACCGGGCACCGTTTCTTTTGTCGCCGCTCGATGCGGCGGGGTGCTCCGGAAAGGGCGCGATTCTTGGACCCCACTCACCGGTGCACTTTTGGCATTCAGGACAAAAGCTTTGCTGTTAATGACATTTGTTTACGAATGCAACATAATGTGAACTAAATCACACAGCGTTTCGGCGACGCACTCCTACGCTCGACGTCCATGTCCTACTGGTCGACCACGCCACCCCGGCGCGCGCACATCCTCGTCATCGACGACAACGTCGAAGAACTGCAGTTGCTGCTGGGAGTACTGCGCGGAGCCGGGCACCGCATCAGCCTGGCGTTCAACGCGCTGGAGGGCTACCGCAGGGCCACGGCGCTGCAGCCCGACCTGATACTGCTGGACGTGCGCATGGGCGCCACCGACGGCTTCGCGACCTGCCGGCTGCTGAAAGCCGACCGCGCGACGACACGCATTCCTGTGATCTTCGTGACCTCGTCGAGCTCGGTGCAAGAGCGGCTCACCGGCCTGCGCGAAGGCGCGGTCGACTACATCCTGAAGCCCTTCGAACCCGCGGAAGTGCTGGCGCGCGTGGCCGTACACCTTGCGCTGTCAAGCAGCCGGCAGCAGGCGCAGGCCTGCATCGCGCAGGCCGAGAGCGCAGTGGAAAACGCGAAACGGGAACGCGGCACCGACACCCAGGGCGCCGACCACACCGACCGCGTGCTCGCGCAGGCCGTCGAGCGCCTGGTGCGCGCCGACCTGGCGAACGTGCCCACCCTGCCCGAGTTGGCGGCGCGCGTGGGCACGCACGAAAAGCGGCTGTCGCGCGTGTTCCGCGAACAGACGGGCCGCACGGTCTTCGAGTTCGCACGCGAGGCGCGCCTCGCCGAGGCGCAGCGGCTGCTCGCGGAGTCGGCGCTCAGCGTGGAAGAAGTCGCGCTGGCCGTGGGCTTCTCCAGCGCGGCCAACTTCTCGACCGCGTTCCGCGAGCGCTTCGGCCGCACGCCCACGGCGTTTCGCCAGGCGCCTGCCGCCTCGACCTCTCCGCCATCGGTGCCGTCGGCCTGATGCGGCGTTGAGAAGGCGGTGACTACCCCGGCCCTGCGCGGCATCCGCACGTTGCTGCTGTGCTGCGCCTTCTGGCTGGCGGGGTCGGCCACAGCGCAGGCGGGCATGCTGCGCGTCGACGACGCGACCCGCTGGCCGGTGGCGCTCGACACGCGCGCCGAGGTGTTCGAGGACACCAGCACGCGGCTGTCGCTCGACGAAATCGATGCCCTGGAAAGCGGCGTGACCGGCGGCTTCCAGCCCGGCAACGCAGCGCGCATGCGGCCGGGCTTTTCGCGTTCGGCCTTCTGGCTGCGGCTCACGCTGGTGAACGACACCGGCGCGATCCAGCCGCTTCGGCTGGTGCTCGACGCCACGTGGCTGCAGCACGTTGATTTCCATGCGCGCCGCGAGCTGGCGGGCTGGGCCACGTGGACACATGAGCAAACCGGCGTGTCGGTGCGGTCACGCACCGGACGGGACCGCGAGCGCGTGCCGACGCTGGCCCTCGACCTTCAGCCCGGCGAGCAGGCTCGCGTGCTGGTGCGGGTTCAGACGAACAGCAGCGTCAAGCTCGCGCCGGCGCTGTATTCGGCCGATGCCTGGCGCGAAGCAGAAAGCGGCCATGCACTGCTCGACGGCCTGCTGATCGGCGGGCTGCTGGTGCTCTCCGTGTATTCGCTGGCGCTGTGGTTCATCTCGCGCGACCTGGCAACGGCGCTGCAGAGCCTGGGCTTCGCGCTCGTGGCGCTCTACGAGGGCGCCTACCGCGGCCATGCACGGCTGGCGCTGTGGCCCGACAGCCTCGAATGGAGCTACCGCGCGGCCGGCGTCACCGCGGGCTGCTGCGTGCTCTCGCTGATGTTCTACCTGTACGCGGTGTCGCGGCGCAGCCCGGTGCGCGCGCCCGGACTGTCGCTCTTCGCGGTGCTCGCGGCAGGGCAATGCGTCGTGGTGCTGGGCACGCTGCTGGGGCCGTACGCGCCCTTCGCGCTGGCCGGCACGCTGAGCGCGCCGGTGGTGGTTCTCGCCTTGACCGTCGGCACCTTCATCTACATGCGGCGCGCGGGGCCGGGCGGGCGGCTGGCCTTTCCGGTGATGAGCATCGTCGCCGTCGGCGTGTGCCTGCGGCTCACCAAACTCGCGATGCCGGCGCACACGATCCCCGGCTTCGACGCCTATGCGCTGGGCTTCCCGGGCATGCTGGTCGGCCTGGTGGCGCTGGCGGCGTGGGCGCACCACCTGTCGCGGCAGCAGCGCGTCGCGCAGCGCACGCTGGTGCACTGGCAGGCCGCGGAACAGCAACGGCTGCAGGAAGAAGTGAAGCGCAAGACGCACGCGCTGAACGCGGCGCTGGAACAGGCCGAGCACCAGGCGCGCGAGCAGACGCAGCTGCTGGCCTACATCAGCCACGACCTGCGCGCACCGCTGTCGACCATCATCGGCAACGCGCGCCTGCTGCATGGCGACAGCTCGCCGCCGCCCGAGCGGCTGCAGGCCATCGAGCGCAGCGTGGCCTACCAGCTCGCGCTGATCGACGACCTGCTCGACTACGCGAAGAGCGAGCTGCTGCCCTTCGCCTTCGAGCCCCGGCCGGTGCACCTGCGCGCGCTGATCGACGACGTCGCCCAATACGCCGACACGCTCGCGCAACGGCAGCACAACCGGTTCGAGCTGGAGGTGCTGGGCGCACTGCCGGTCGCGGTGTACATCGACAGCAAGCGCTTCCAACAACTGCTGCTGAACTTGCTGTCGAACGCCGCGAAGTTCACGCGCGACGGCAAGATCGGCCTGCGCGTGCAGGCCCGGCCGCGCGCGGACTCGTGGCGGCTCAGGTTCGACGTGTGGGACAGCGGCATCGGCATCGACAAGGAAGACCAGGCGCGCATCGTCCGGGCCATCGCGCAGGGCGCGCCCAGCGCCAACGGCCACGGACTGGGGCTGGCGATCGCGCGGCGCATCGTGCAGCACATGGGCGGGCGCCTGCTGCTGGAGAGCCACCGCAACCTGGGAACGCGTGTGCACTTCTCGGTGATCGTGAAGGACGCGCCGAAAGAATTGCAGCCCCTGGCCACCAAGTCACAGCAGCCGCAGCAGCCGCGCCATGCACCGCCCGTGCCCGTACCGGGCCACAGGGTGAGACGTCCACCGGTGCCCGCGATCGCGCCGCTACCCGCATCGGTGCGCGACGAACTCGAAACGCTCGCGCGCGACGGCCGTTGGAGCGACCTGCACGAATGGGCCGACCGGCTCGCGGCCGACGCGCGCCACTCGGCGCTGGTCGACGCGGTGCGGCATGCGCTGGACATGCTGGACTTCGAACACATCCGCCTGCTGGCGCGCGCAACGCCTAACGCGAGCCAATGACGCTGCGGGCGTCTGCGGAAAACCCGTCAGGCCGCGACGGCCTCCGCGCCCACGTCCGCGAAGTCGATCAGCACCTTCATCGCCTTCTGACGGTCGCTCGCCAGCTCGAAGGCCTGCCGCGCCTGCAGCATCGGGAAGGTGTGCGTCACCACGGGCGACAGGTCCACGCGCCCTTCGTTGATGAGCCGCACCGCAAGCGCGAACTCCGCGTGGAAGCGGAACGAGCCGCAGATGCTGAGCTCTTTCGCCACCACCATGTTCTGCGGAATGCTCACGTCGCCGCCCAGGCCCAGTTGCACGACCACGCCGCGCGGGCGCATCACCTCCAGCCCGTCGCGCAGTGCGCGCTCGTTGCCGGAGCATTCGAGCATCACGTCGAAGGTGCCCTTGTCGGCCGAATAGCGCGACACCCAGGTCTTGTCCTGCGCGACGTTGATGACGTTGTCGGCGCCCATGGCACGCGCGATGGCCAGCGGCTCGTCGACCACATCGGTGGCGGTGATCTCGGCTGCGCCATGCGCGCGCGCCGCCGCAATGGCCAGCACGCCGATGGGTCCGCAGCCCGATACCAGCACACGCTTGCCCAGCAACGGCCCGGCGCGCGACACGCCGTGCAGCCCCACCGAGAACGGCTCGGCCAGCGCGGCCAGGCGCAGCGGCACATGCTCGGCCACCTTCACGCACTGCGTGGCCTCGCACAGCAGCATGTTGCGGAATGCACCCTGCACGTGCGGCGTGCGCATGGCACTGCCGTAGAAGCGCATGTCGAGGCACTGGTTGGGCAGGCCTTCGAGGCAGAACTTGCAGGCGCCGCAGGGGCGGCTCGGGTTGATGGCCACCTTGTCGCCGATGCGCACGCTCTCCACGCCGGGCGCCACTGCCACCACGGTGCCGGCCACTTCATGGCCCAGCACCATCGGCTCCTTGATGCGCACGGTGCCGAAGCCGCCGTTGTGAAAGTAATGCAGGTCGGAGCCGCAGATGCCGCCCATGCCGACCTTCACCAGCACCTGGCCGGGGCCGATCTCGCCAGCGTCCTGTTCGTCCAGCCGCAGGTCGTCGGGGGCGTGGATCACGAGGCACATACAACGCAAACGCATGATTCTTTCCTTCGGCCAGTCAGGGCACGGGAGTAATGAGAGGCTGGCCCGTGAAGTGGGCCTCGAGGTTGCGGCGCACCAGTTCGCCCATGGCGCGGCGCGTCTGTTCGGTGCCGCTGCCATGGTGCGGATGCAGCACCACGTTGTCGAGCGCGGCAAAGCGCGGGTCGATGCGCGGCTCATTGAGGAACACGTCGAGCGCCGCGCCGGCAATGCCGCGCGCCTCCAGCGCCTGCAGCAGCGCGCCTTCGTCGACGGTGGTGCCGCGCGACACATTCACGAGCCAGCCCTTGGGGCCCAGCGCCTGCAGCACCTCGGCATTGACGATGCCGCGCGTGGCCTCTCCGCCGGACAGGATGACGATGAGCACCTCGCACCAGTCGGCCATCGCGCTCAGGCTGGCGAAGTGGCGGTGCGGGCTGTCGGCCTTCGGCCTTCGGCTGAAGTAACCCAGCTCCACGTCGAAGCCCGAGAGCCGCCGCGCGATGGTGCTGCCGATGCGGCCGAAGCCCGCGATGCCGATGCGCTGGCCGAAGACGCGGGTGGTCAACGGCATGCCGCCATTGGCCCACGCGCCGCTGCGCACGAAAGCATCGCCCGCCGGAATGCGCCGCTGCACCGCCAGCGTGAGCCCCACGGCGAGGTCGGCCACGTCGCCGTTGAGCACGTCGGGTGTGTTGGTCACGCGGATGCCGCGCGCGCGGCAGGCGGCAAGGTCGATGCCGTCGGTGCCCACGCCGTAGCAGGCGATCAGCTCCAGCGCAGGCAGCGCGGCGATCAGTTCGGCGTTGGCACCCAGCTCGCCGCGCGTTGCGACCGCGCGAATGTTCGGCGCGTGCTTGGCAATGAAGGCCTGCCGGTCCGGCGCTTCCCAGAGGCGATGCAGCGTGTAGGCCGCCCGCATCGGCGCCATGTCCCATTCCGGGTAGGTGCCTGGCATCAGCACGTGCGGGGATGTAGCGGTAGCGGTCAAGCGGGTGTCTCCTCGGATAGCGGTTGCGACTCAATAAGATACCGGTAACTTTAATTGATGAAAGAAAATAATGCCAGCGGAGGTTTTACCAGTTGACGATCTCAAAAGATACCGGTAACTTATGCCGTCAGCCATGTACTCGGAGCCTCCTTTGAAACTCTTCGATCTTTCCGGGCGCACCGCCCTTGTCACCGGCTCCAGCAAAGGCATCGGCTTTGCGCTGGCGGCCGCGCTCGGCAACGCCGGCGCGCGCGTGGTTCTCAATGCACGCGATGCCGCATCGCTCAACGCCGCCCGCGACGCCCTGCGCGCCAAGGGCATCGCGGCCGAGGCCATTGCCTTCGACGTGACCGACGCCGCCGCGGTGGAAGCCGGCGTGGCCGCCATCGAAGCCGACATCGGCGCCATCGACATCCTTGTGAACAACGCCGGCATGCAGCACCGCGGTGCGTTCGCCGAATTCCCGATCGACGCGTGGCACAAGATCACCACCACCAACATCGACAGCGTGTTCCTGGTCGGCCGCTTCGTCGCGCAACGCATGATCGAGCGCAAGCGCGGCAAGATCATCAACGTCTGCTCGGTGCAAAGCGAGCTGGGCCGCCCGGGCATCGCGCCCTACGCCGCCACCAAGGGCGCGGTGAAGATGCTCACCAAGGGCATGGCGATCGACCTGGGCAAGTACGGCATCCAGGTCAACGGCCTCGGGCCGGGTTACTTCAAGACCGAACTCACGCAGGCGCTGGTGGCCGACGAAGCCTTCACGGCGTGGCTCTCGGGCCGCACGCCCGCCGGCCGCTGGGGCGACGTGGAAGAGCTCGGCGGCGCGGCCATCTTCCTGGCCTCGGATGCGTCGAGCTTCGTCAACGGCCACATCCTGTATGTGGATGGCGGCATCACCTCGAGCCTGTAGCACCGTGCAGCATCCAGAGCAGCCGCAGCGCCTGAGCGTGGTGGTAATGGGCGTGTCGGGCACCGGCAAGAGCAGCGTGGCCGCCGGGTTGGCGCAGACGCTGGGCGTGCCGTGGGTCGATGCCGATGACCTGCACGTGCCCGAGGCCGTGGCGCGCATGCGCGCCGGCCTGCCGCTCTCCGACGAAGACCGCTGGCCCTGGCTCGACCGCGTGGGCGCCAGCCTTGCCGACCGCACGGCCGCGCCGCGTGGCGTGGTGGTGGCCTGCTCCGCCCTGCGTCGCGCCTACCGCGACCGGCTGCGCGCCGCGTCGCCCGAGCTGCAGTTCGTGTTTCTCGACGGGTCGCCCGCGCTGGTGCGGCAGCGAATGGAACAACGCACCGGGCACTACATGCCGCCGGCGCTGCTCGACAGCCAGCTGAAGACGCTGGAGAGGCCCGACGCGAGCGAACCCGACGTGCTGCACGCCGACATCGCCGTGCCCGTGCAGCAGATCGTGGCCGGCGTCGGCGCACGGCTCGTTCAACGCTCGAAGGATGCTTCCATGAAAGTCTCTGCATGACAGCAGCATCCAGCCAGCGCGTGGCCGTGATCGGCGTGGGCATCATGGGCTCGGCCATCGCGCGCCGGCTGCTCGAATGCGGCCACCGGGTGAACGTGTTCGACCTCGATGCGGCCAAGGTGGCCGCTCTGGCAGCACAAGGCGCACAAGCGGCCGACACCGCGCAAGCGGCAGCGGCGGCCAGCGACTTCGTCATCACCAGCCTCAACTCTGCGGCGGTGGTGGAGCGCGCGATCTTCGGCGAGGCCGGCATCGCCGCCGCCGCACCTGCCGATGCGAAGCGGCTGCTGATCGACATGTCGTCCATCGACCCACCTTCCACGCGCCGGCTCGCACAGTCGCTGCGCGAGCGCACGGGCATGGGCTTCGTCGATGCGCCGCTTTCCGGCGGCGCGCCCAAGGCCCTGCTCGGGCAACTCACGGTGATGGCAGGCGGCAGCGCCGGCGACGTGCAGCGCGCACGCGCCGTGATGGACAGCCTGTGCGCCAACTACACCCACATGGGCGACAGCGGCGCGGGCCAGACCACCAAGCTCGTCAACCAGCTGCTCTGCGCCATCGGCTTTCAGGCCGTGGCCGAGGCGGTGCGGCTGGCCGAAGCCGGTGGCGTCGATGCATCGAAGCTGCCCGCCGCACTGGCCGGCGGCCGCGCCGACAGCCAGATCCTGCGCGAGTTCGGCCCCAAGATGGCCGCGCGCGACTACACGCCTACCGGCCGCATCGACAACATGCTCAAGGACCTCGAAGCGGTGCAGGCCTTCTCGCAAGGCCAGCGCCTTCCGATGCCGCTGGCGGGCGCCGTCTCGGAGCTGCACCGAGCCTTCGTCGCGGCCGGGCTCGGCGCCGAAGACACGGCGGCCATGATGCGGCAGTTCGACGGCTACGGGCGCGGCTGAAGCGCCTCCCGCCACACACGGCTTTCACCCAGGAAAGAAGAGACACCATGTTCATCCGCTGCGCGTTTTTCAGGGGCCGGGTCAAGGCCGGCATGGAAGAAGCCTTCGACCGCCACGTGCACGAAAAACTCGTGCCGCTGTGGACCCGCTTCCCCGGTGCGCTCGAAGTGCGCGTGCTGCGCCAGATCGAAAGCGATGTGAGCGACCCCGAACTGGCGATGGTGCTGTCGATCCGCTATGCGAGTCGCGAGGACATCGCCCGCGCACTCGACTCACCCGTTCGCCATGAAAGCCGCGAGGTCTCGAAGAAGCTGTTCGAGATGTTCGACGGCACGGTCTTCCACACGGTGTTCAGCGCCGAGGAGTTCGCGCTGCCGGCCGCCTGAGCGGCGTCTTTCTTGCCGTCCTATTCGGTGCCGCTCTCTTCGGCGCCGTCTTCTTCGATGCCGCCTTGCCATCCAGGTCCGCCAGCTCCCACACGCCACCGGCCGCCGACACCAGCGCATGCGCACTGTTGATCAGCCCGATATGCGAAAACGCCTGCGGAAAATTGCCGAGCTGCCGCTGCGCCACCGGGTCGTACTCCTCCGCGAACAGGCCCAGGTCGTTGCCCAGCGCCAGCAGGCGCTTGAACAGGGCTCGCGCCTTGCGCAGCTTGCCCATGGCCACGTACACGTTCGACAGCCAGAAGCTGCACGCGAGAAACGCGCCCTCCCCGCCTTCGAGGCCGTCCACGCCTTTCTCTGTGCGATAGCGGTACACCAGCCCGTTGAAGATCAGCTCCTTCTCGATGCGCGCGATGGTGCCCTGCACCCGCGCATCATGAATCGGCAGAAAGCCGATCAGCGGCATCCACAGCAGCGCCGCATCCACCGTGTCTGCGCCGTAGTACTGCACGAATGAATTGCTCGCGGCGTCGTAGCCGCGGGCGCAGACCTCGGCGTGGATCTCGTCGCGCACCTCGCGCCAGCGCTCGACAGGGCCTTCGAGCCCATACTCCGTCGCGCTCGCGATCACCCGGTCGAAGGCCAGCCAGCACATGATCTTGGAATGCACGAAGTGGCGCGGCTCGCCGCGCACTTCCCACAGGCTGCAGTCGGGCTCCTTCCACAGCACCATCAGGTGCTTCGCGATGGCGCGCTCCAGCGGCCACACCTTGTCCATGTCCGCCAGCCCGGCCTTGCGCGCCGCATGAAAGGCCGCGATGACCGAACCGTACACATCCAGTTGGCGCTGCCCGTGCGCGCCATTGCCGATGCGCACCGGGCGGCTGTCTTCGTAGCCCGGCAGCCAGCCGAGCTCGAGTTCGGTGAGCGAGCGTTCGCCGTGCAGGCCGTACATCACCTGCAGCTCTTCGGGCGAACCGCCCACCGCTCGCATCAGCCACCAGCGCCAGGCGCTGGCTTCCTCGACATAGCCCGAACCGATCAGCGCGTAGAGCGTGAGCGCCGCGTCGCGCAGCCAGCAGAAGCGGTAGTCCCAGTTGCGTTCGCCGCCCGGCAGTTCGGGCAGCGAGGTGCTCGGCGCGGCGACGATGCCGCCAGTGGGCTCGTAGGTGAGCGCCTTGAGCGTGAGCAGCGAGCGCATCACCGGCTCGCGAAACTCGCCGTGGTAGCCGCAGCGGCCGGTCCACGCGCTCCATTCGGCGACGGTGCGCGCCAGCAGCGCGCCGGCATCGCGCGTCACCGGCGGCTTCAGGTGCGAGGGAAACCAGTCGAGGCTGAACGCGATGGCCTGCCCCGCGGACACGGTGAAGTCGGCAAAGCTCGCGAAGTTCTCGTTGGTCAGCGGCACGCCGGAGCTGATGCGGACCGAGTCCGGTCCGGCCGTGGCAAACACCGCGCCGTCGCGCCGCTCCATCCACGGGCACCACCCGCCGTAGTTGAAGCGGATGCGGAACTCGGTATGCATGGCGACCGTGCCGCGCACACCCTGCACGATGCGCACGACCTCGTGCGTGCCGTCGAGCGCGGGTCGGGGCATGAAGTCGGTGACGATGGCCGTCCCCTTGGCCGTGCGGATCGTGGTTTCGAGCACCACGGTGCCGGGCAGGTAGCGCCGCGTGACACGCGCCTTGCGGTCTTTGGCGCGCATCGTCCAATGGCCGTTGCGCTCGTCGCCGAGCAGGCTGGCGAACATCGCGGCCGAATCGAAGCGCGGCAGGCACAGCCACTCGATATCGCCACCGCAATGCACCAGGGCCGCGCTGTGGGTCGAGCCGATGAGCGCGTAGTCGCCGATGGGGCGGTTCGGGCGGTCGGCGTGAAGCCGTGAGGAGGGTTGCTTGGGAGTCTTTGGCAAGAGGCCGAGCTTTGCCGTGCGCGCGGGCGTGGCACGCCAGCGGCGGGCGCGGATTGCTGACGGACAACGCCTAATGGCGCATGACAAATAAGGCACCCATCTACTTGTTCCTGGGGATGGCCTTCGCACCGTCGCGCTCCTACCATCAGCCGCGCACGAAATGACAAGAGGCTCGTGAAGATGAAACGGCACAGGTCGCCGCTTGGGCCCCATGGTGCAGCGCTCTACTTTGCCCCTCCCATTCCAACGCAAATAGACATCACACGTGAACGGACACAACCAACTCTTCCGAGCCGATCCCGTTGCGTACGCGCAGCTTCGCGCGATCAACGGCGTTTCGTGGTTCATGCAGAACGCGCAGGCGCAGCAGAATCCAGCTTTCGCCATGCAGGTCCTGGTACTCAACACGGCCAAGATGGGCTCGTTCGATCTGCAGGGCACCGCGCAAGCCCTCCAGGTCACCTTGAGGCCGGTGGGAAATGTCCTCCATCAGGATCAGCCGATCTCGGCGTATTGGTGTCCTTTCATCCAGGGCAACGTGATGCCCGGATTCGTCGACGTACCTCGACACAACCCGCAGCACAGGTTCGTCTTCACCGCCGCCATGAATGGCTGCGCCCTGATGGTGACGAACTCGCCGCTCGGTGCGCATCTGATCAGGGTGTATCACCACCAGCACCCCGGGCAAGCCAACATCAATCAGATGATCCAGACGCAAGGGCAGGAAGTGATCTCGTACATCGGCTTCGACGACTACGGCCACGCCAACCAGCATATTCCGCTGCCGAACGCCTTCAACTTCCTGTACTACAGGAACGGCGCCTGGAAGTACGTTCTGCAACCGCAACTGTTCGATCCACTCACGAACAATGTGACGCTCAACGGCCTCATCCCCTCGCAGGTGCTCGATGCGACTTTCTGATTCAGGCGGCGGCCCTGGCCCCGGAGTCCGCTACAGCACATCCTTCAGCTTGGCCCGCAGCCTGCTGATCGCCTGGCTGTGCAGCTGGCACACCCGCGACTGGCTCACCTCCAGGATCGCGCCGATCTCGCGCAGGTTCAGCTCTTCCTCGTAGTAGAGGTTCAGCAGCAGCTGGTCGCGCTCCGGCAGCGCACCGATGGCGTCCACCAGCTGATGCCGGAAGCCGCTTTCCAGCAGCTGCTCCAGCGGATCGTCGCTGCCGCGCCGGTCCTTGCGCGCATCCTGCGAATGGCTGTCGAGGAACGGGCTGTCCGGGTCGTCCTTGGAGAAGTCTTCGACATACACCAGCTGGCAGCCCTGGATCTCCTGCAGCAGCGACTGATACGCCTCCAGGTCCATCTTCAGCTCCTTGGCGATCTCCCCTTCGGTGGGAGAGCGCCCGAGCTTGTGGCCCAGTGCCTGTATCGCCTTCTCGACGCCGCGCGCCGACTGGCGCAGGCCGCGCGAGCCCCAGTCGCTGGCGCGAAGCTCGTCGAGCATGGCGCCGCGGATGCGCTGGCTGACGAAGGTCTCGAACTGCGCGCCGCGGTTGTCCTGGTAGCGGCTGGAGGCGTCCAGCAGGCCCAGCATGCCGGCCTGGATCAGGTCGTCCAGCTCCACGCTGGCCGGCAGCTTGGCCATCATCTGCAGCGCGATGCGGCGCACCAGCGGCTGGTGCTGCGCCAGCAGATGTGATTTCTCGATGGTTCCCTGTGCGGTGTACACGGCCGTCCTTCTTGGGTTGTCCGGGTCGGCGGGCTCAGGCCACGGCCTGCAGCGGCTCGGCCGCGCGCCATGGCCAGCGGTCGACCTCGCCGGCAATGCGCCGGAAGTCGACGGCGGCTTGGCTCGCGGGAAAGGCCTCGACGATGGTCTTCTTCAGGCGCCACGCGTCGGCAACGAGCGGGTCGAAGCGCACCCAGCCCGCGGGCTGAAGCAGCAGCGCGAGATAGCGGCTGGCGGCATGCGCGAGGTTGCTCATGATCTGGCGCGCGGCCACGACGTCGGCCGCGCCGTTGACCAGGAAGCGCATCTGCTTGAGGCCGTGCGCGTGGTGCAGCCGCTTGATGCCTGCATAGGCCGCGGTGATCGACGCGGGGTGCGGCTGCAGCACCAGCAGCAGGTCGTCCGCGCCCTGCGCCAGCGCCGACAACCGGCCCTCGGCGTCGAAAGCCGCATCGACGATGACGACGCCGTCGTGCCAGAACTTGCGCGGGTCGATTTCGCCATCCGCACCATTCACCGCGCCGTGCGGCGCGGGTAGCACGTGCACGCCGCAGGCTGCCTTGACCTCTGCACCATCCAGCGTCAGGCGCTGGCTTGCTACATCGGCCAGGTTCCCCAGCGGATCGATGTCCCACACCTCGCAGGCCGAACCCACAGTCGGGCAGTGCTCGTCCAGCAGCAGCACGTTGCGACCCTGCAGGGTCAGTGCCACACCGAGATTCATCGCGGCCGTGGTGCTCCCCGCGCCCTGCCCCAGGCCTGCGACGGCCACCACACGCGCATGCGTCGGTGCGAGCATGCGCCGCAGTCCGTCGGCCTGATCCGCAACCAGCTTGTTCATTCCTGATTCCTCAACCCAACTTCTCCAGCGCACGCGGCGCCTGCGTGGGAGCGGTCGACTCGGTGCCCAGCGCCTCCAGCAGCAGGAAGAGCTTGCCCACGCCCGCATACAGAGCACTGCCGCTCATGGCCCGCCCGTTGCGCGCCGGGCGCCCCGTGAGCTGGCCCAGCAGCGCGCGCGTGCGGTCGGCCCAGTCACCTTCGGCCTGCAGCAGGCGCCACACGGTGGTGGTCATCTGGCCGGCGATCAGCAGCCGCTTCATGATGTCGGGGTCGCCCAGTTCGCCGATGCCGCCGACCATCTGCACACCGTCGCGCAGCAGTCGGAAGCAGGGCTCGGCGTCGCTGGCCCAGCCCTGCCATTGCGCGAGCTGCTGCGTGGAAACGTCCGCGCCGATATTGGTCAATGCATGGCCCTGCGCCAGCACGTTGCCGGTACGCGCATCGACCAACCGCGTGGCCACACAGCGCAGCGCGGGCATCGCATCGCGCCCGATGCCCGCCGCCATGGCGGCTGCGTTGAAGCGCAGCACCACGTCGGCATGCGCCTCGCTGCGCAACGCGGCCTTGCCGCGAAAGCGCACGGGCTGCCCCACGCCGAATTCGAAGTCCATGCGCGCGAGCGTGTCGGGTGCGCCGGTGCGCACGTCGATCACCGCGGTGGAGCCCGGCGCGCGCGCCAGCCAGCGCTGGCCCGCCGCCTGCCACTGCACCATGGCCTCGATGCCGGGCAGCCTCGTCAACAGATGCACCAGCGGCTTGTGGCCGAAGTCCTGCTGGCGCAGCCACGGCACCTGGCGTGCGCCGGGCTTGCGCGCAGCGTCTTTCATGCCGCGCGTGGCGGCGGTCGAGAGCCACTGGTTCGGCGCTGCCAGCGGCAGGCCCGTGCGGTCCGACAGCAGCAGGCTGCCGTGGCATTCATAAGCATCGCCGCCTTCGTTCGAGCGCAGCCCGACCTGCCCGCACAGCGCGAGCACATGGGTCTCGCAGCCGGCGGCCACTTCGCTGCGCGCATGCACCATCAGGTCGTGCAGCACGGCCTTCTGGCCGGAGCCTTCGTCGCCGGCCTGGCGCCAGAGTGCGCGCGAACGCTCGAAGCCGATCTGTGCGCCCGCCAGCGCGCTCGCGGTGGTGGCGAGCTCTTGCGCGTCGTGCGCCATGGCGCGAATCAGGTTCTGGTACTTCAGCCGCAGGCGGTCGGTCTCGCCTTGCGCCTGCACCACCTGCGCCGAGGGGCCCGCGCTCGCCGGCTCCTCGTGCAGATCGCTTTCCGCGGGCACGAACAGAGGGCTGTGCTGGCGCGGCTGGAACACGCTGTCCACCAGTTGCGCGCGATCGGCCTGCATCAGGTTCTCAGGCACCTTCTGGCCGCTGGAGATGTAGTGCACCGGCAGGCGGTGGCGGATCACGGTGTCGATCAGTGCGCCCGGATGCGTGGCCTCGTCGACCTTGGTGAAGATGCAGCCGGTGAGCTCGTTGCCGTGGCGGTAGGCATGCACCACCTCGTTGAGCGTGTCGCCGTGGCTGGTGGCGTTGAGCAGCAGCAGCCGCTTCACGGGCCGCTGGCTCTGGCCGAGCATCGCGATTTGCTCGGACACGGCGCGGTCGCGCTGGCTCATGCCGACGGTGTCGATCAGCACCATGTGCTTGTCGCGCAGGTCCTGCAGCACCAGGTGCAGGTCGGCCGCATCCTTCACGGCGTACACCGGCACATTGAGGATCTGGCCGTAGATGCGCAGCTGCTCGTAGGCGCCGATACGGTAGCTGTCAGTGGTCACCAGCGCGAGCTTGTCGGCACCGAAGCGCATCACGCAGCGCGCAGCCAGCTTGGCGGTGGTGGTGGTCTTGCCGACGCCGGTCGGGCCCATCAGGGCGTAGACGCCGCCCTGCGCGAACAGCGCGTCTTCGTCTTCATGCACGGGCACGGCGCGGATCAGCTCCGAGCGCACGTAGGCCATGCCTTCGGCGTACGTCTGGCCGGTGGGCATCTTCTCCAGCATGGCCTTCGACAGGCCCGCGCTGAAGCCGGCGCCAAGCAGCGTGCGCAGCAGGCGGCCGCGCACCGGGTCGCGGCGCTGCTTGTCGTTCCACACGACGCTGGCGAGCTGCTCTTCGATCATGCCGCGCATGGAATGCAGTTCGGTGAGCACGGTGTCAGCGGGTGCGGGTGCGGGTGCGGGAGCGGGCACAGGGGCCGCCACAGGCACGGGGACCGATGCCACGGGCGCCGCGATCACCACGGGCTTCGCAGGCACAGGCGCGGTGTCTTTCAACACCCCCTGCACTTCGCCCTCGACCATTGCGACGATCTCGACGCCCTCGGCCATTGCGCGATGCGTCAGCACGATGGCGTCGGCGCCCAGCGCCTCCCTCACCATCCTCAGGGCTTCGCGGCTGGTGGCCGCGACGAATTTGCGCGCGGTGGTGCGCACGTCGGTCTGCTTGGAATTCAACCTCGTCCTCCGATGGCGGTGGTGATCTTGATGGTGCGGGAGTCAGGAATCTCCGCATGCGAAAGCACTTTCAGCTGCGGCAGGCTGCGCCGCAGGAATCTGGACAGCAGCACGCGCAGCGCGTGCTGCACCACGAGCACCGGCGCCAAGCCCATCTGCTCCTGGCGCAGGATCGCGGCCTGCGCCTGCCTGAGCAGGTTGTCGGCAATGCCTGGCTCGATGCCGCTGCTGTTGGTCAAGGCCTGCTGCAGCACGCCGTCGAGCGAGCCGTCGAGGCCGATCACCTGCATTTCGGTGTCGCCCGGGAACAGCTGCTGCGTAATGGCGCGGCCCAGCGCCAGGCGCGTGAGCGTGGTGAGTTCGGTCGGGTCCTTGATGGTCGGCGCATGCTCGGCCATCACATCGAGGATGGTGCGCATGTCGCGGATGGGCACTTCTTCGTCGAGCAGGTTCTGCAGCACCTTGTGCAGCGTGCTGAGCGACAGCACCTTGGGCACCAGGTCTTCCGTGAGCTTGGGCGCGGTCTTGGCGATCTGGTCGAGCAGCTGCTGCACTTCCTGGCGGCCCAGCAGTTCGGCGGCATGCGTCTGGATCAGGTGGTTCAGGTGCGTGGCCATCACCGTGCAGGCATCGACCACCGTGTAGCCCTGCACCTGTGCCTGTTGCCGCAGGCTGGCGTCGATCCACACCGCCGCGAGGCCGAAGGCCGGGTCGCGCGTGGGAGTGCCGGGCAGCGTGCCCGTCACCTGCCCCGGGTTGATGGCCATCCACTGGTTGGGGAAGGCCTCGCCGCGCCCGATCTCCACGTCCTTCAGGCTGATGACGTAGGTGTTGGGCTTGATCTCCAGGTTGTCGCGGATGTGCACCACCGGCACCAGGAAGCCGATCTCCTGCGCAATCTTCTTGCGGATGCTCTTGATGCGGCCCAGCAGCTCGCCTTGCTGCGACTGGTCCACCAGCGGAATGAGCCGGTAGCCGACCTGCATGCCCAGCGGGTCGACCATTGCGACGTCGTCCCACGTCGCTTCTTCCATCTCGGCCGAGGGCGCAGGGTTCGCGGCCTGCGCGGCGGCGGCTGCCTTCTGCGCGGCTTCCTGCGGCTTGCGCATCACAAGCCGTCGACCCAGCCACACCAGGCCGCCCGCGATCAGCAGGAAGGCCAGGTTCGGCATGCCCGGGATCATGCCCAGCAGGCCGACGATGCCGGCCGTGAGAAACAGCACCTGCGGGTTGGAAAAGAGCTGGCCCGTGAGCTGGCTGCCCACGTCTTCGTCGGTGGTCACGCGCGACACGATCACGCCGGCAGCGGTGGAGATGACGAGCGCCGGAATCTGCGCGACCAGGCCGTCGCCGATGGCCAGCAGCGTGTAGGTCTTGCCGGCGGTGGAAAAGTCGAGCCCGTGCTGCAGCATGCCGACCACCAGCCCGCCGATGATGTTGATCACCATGATGAGCAGGCCTGCGATCGCGTCGCCGCGCACGAACTTGCTGGCACCGTCCATCGAGCCGTAGAAGTCGGCCTCCTGCGCAACCTCGGTGCGGCGCTTGCGGGCCACGTCTTCGCCGATCAGGCCAGCGTTGAGGTCGGCGTCGATGGCCATCTGCTTGCCCGGCATCGCGTCGAGCATGAAGCGCGCGCCCACCTCGGCGATGCGCCCCGCGCCCTTGGTGATCACCATGAAGTTGATGAGCACGAGGATAATGAAGACCATCACACCCACCGCGAAGTTGCCGCCCACGAGGAAGTGCCCGAAGGCCTCGATCACCTTGCCCGCCGCGTCGGGCCCGGTGTGGCCGTGCATCAGCACCACGCGCGTGGACGCCACGTTCAGCGACAGGCGCAGCAGCGTCGAGAACAGCAGCACGGCCGGGAAGGCCGCGAAGTCCAGCGCCTTCATCGTGTACATGCTCACCAGCAGCACCATCACCGACATGGCGATGTTGAAGGTGAACAGCAGGTCGAGCAGGAAGGGCGGCAGCGGCAGCACCATCATGCTCAGGATGAGGATGATGAGAATCGGCCCGGCCAGCCCCTTGAACTGCGAGCCGGAGAACAGACGCGTCGGCAGACGCATCAGGTTTGTCATCGCGTTCATGCGGCTTCCACTGTGTATTGAAGGTCTGCGGGAACCGGCAGGTCGGTCGGCGTGCGCGGGGCGTCGCCGCCCTCGGTCTTCCAGCGCCTGAGCTGGTACACCCAGGCCAGCACTTCGGCCACCGCGGTGTACAGGCCCGCCGGAATCTCATCGCCCAGCTTCGTGTGCTTGTAGAGAGCGCGCGCGAGCGGCGGCGCTTCGAGAATCGCAACCTTGTGCTCCAGCGCCATCTCGCGAATGCGCGCGGCCACCAGCTCGGTGCCCTTGGCCACCACGCGCGGTGCGCGCATGCCGCTGTCGGTGTACTTCAGCGCCACCGCAAAGTGCGTGGGGTTGGTCAGCACGATGTCTGCCTTGGGCACCTCGGCCATCATCCGGCGGCGCGCCATCTGCTGCTGCTGACGGCGGATCGCGGCCTTGATGTGCGGATCGCCTTCGCTTTCCTTGTGCTCCTGGCGCAGGTCTTCGCGCGACATGCGCAGCTTGCGGTAGTAGCTCCAGAGCTGGAAGGGCACGTCGATCAGCGCCACGAGAAACAGCGTGGCCGCGATCAGTGCGCAGTGCTTGGCCACCAGCACCATTGCGTGCGGCAGCGCGTAGTGCGCGGGCTGCGCCATCAGGTCCATCAGCGCGCCGATGTCACGCGATACCACCCACCACGCCACGCCGCCGATCAGCGCCGACTTGGCCAGCGCCTTGAAAAGCTCGGCCAGCGACTGCGCGGAAAACATGCGGCCGATGCCGGCCAGCGGATTGAGCTTGCTGAAGTTCGGCCCCACCGATTTGGTGGAGAACAGCCAGCCGCCGAGCATCAGCGGCGCGACCACGGCAGCGACGATCATCATCGCGAACAGCGGGCCGATGGCCATGAGCGTGTGCATCGCCATCAGCCCGGTCTGGGCCAGCATGTGCGAGGGATCGAAGGCGCTGGCGCGGTCGAACTGCAGGCCGCGGTGCAACGCACCGCTCATGCTCGTGCCCAGCGACTCCCCTGCGAACCACAGCCCCGCGCATGCGGTGCCCAGCATGACGAAGGTGGTGAGCTCGCGCGAACGGGCTACGTTGCCTTCCTCGCGCGCCTTTTCCAGGCGTCGCTCGGAGGCGGGTTCCGTTTTTTCGAGATCGCTTTCCTCAGCCATTCATGCTCCGAACCAGCAGTGGCGAAGTACGCCTTGCTCATGACCAAATTATTGAATTCGGTCGTCCGGAACAATCTGCCGATAAGGGCCCTTATCGCCCTGCTATTCGGACAATAGGCAGGGCCTGGAAGCCCGGCCCCGGGCTCAGAAGCCGAGGCTCTCCAGCAAGTCGTCGACCTGCGCCTGGTCGGTCACCGCATCGGGATTGCCGGGCTTGACCTGCGGGCCGTTCTGCAGGCTGTGCGCGGCCTCCTGGCGCTTCTCGGGCGCGGAGTTGTCGATCAGCACTTGCAGCAGCTGCGTCTCCACGTCGTTGACCACTTCCATCATCTTCTTGATGACCTGACCGGTCAGATCCTGGAAGTCTTGCGCCATCAGGATTTCCATGAGCTGCGAGTTGATCGCGCCGGCACGTTCCGGCACCTCGTTGAGGTAGCTGCGCGTGTCGAGCACGAGTTCGCGCGCATGGTCGAGCTCGATGGGGTTTTCGAACCACAGGTCCCAGCGCTTGCTGAGGCCCTTGGCATCGCTGGCCAGAGCTTCCTGCAGCGGCTGTGCCACGTCGATGGCGTTCAGCGCGCGGTGCGCGGCACGCTCGGTGGTGGCGGCTACGTAGCTCAGGCGGTCGCGTGCATCCGGAATGGCTTGCGCGGCCTTGGCCACCTGCTTGTCGAGGCCCAGCTCGCGCAGGCCTTCGCGCAGCTGGCGCGTGAGCTGGCCGATGCGGCCCAGCAGTTCTTCGGCGGTGTTGGTGGGGTCCGCGGCCCCGGCAGCGTTCTGGCTCATGTCAGGCCGCTTCCTTCGCAAGCTTCTCGAAGATCTTGGTGATCTTCTCTTCGAGCGTGGCGGCGGTGAATGGCTTCACCACGTAGCCGTTGGCGCCAGCTTGCGCGGCCGCCACGATGTTCTCTTTCTTCGCCTCGGCCGTGACCATCAGCACCGGCAGCTTTTTCAGCTCGGGGTCGGCGCGAATGGTCTGCAGCATGGTCAGGCCGTCCATGTTCGGCATGTTCCAGTCGGACACCACGAAACCGAAATTGCCGCCGCGCAGCTTCTCGATGCCGGCCGCGCCGTCTTCCGCTTCGTCGACGTTGAGGAACTCCAGTTCCTTCAGCAGGTTGCGCACGATGCGGCGCATGGTCGGGAAGTCGTCCACAACCAGGATTTTGATGCTCTTGTCGATCACGATATTTCCAACTCCAACAGGTCGTTTTTCAAACTCGGTTCGCACGTTCGCCGAACGTGCGAAGGTGCGCCATCACCCGGCGGCTCACTTCGCTCAATGGGGACACGTCGTCCACCGCGCCCAGCGCAATGGCTTC
Source organism: Variovorax sp. YR634 (assembly GCF_900106655.1). Classification (NCBI taxonomy): domain Bacteria; kingdom Pseudomonadati; phylum Pseudomonadota; class Betaproteobacteria; order Burkholderiales; family Comamonadaceae; genus Variovorax; species Variovorax sp. YR634. The sequence continues at coordinate 31,067 of NZ_FNOL01000023.1, read as the reverse complement.
GCGCGGCATGCCGAAGACAACGCAGCTGGCCTCGTCCTGCGCCAGCGTGTGCGCGCCCGCGCGCTTCATGCGCAGCAGGCCTTCGGCGCCGTCCCTGCCCATGCCGGTCAGGATGATTCCGATGGCGTTCTTGCCCGCGTGCTTGGCCGCCGAATCGAACAGCACGTCGATCGACGGCCGGTGGCGGTTCACCGGTGGCTCCTGGTCGAGGTGGGCCACGTAGTTGGCGCCGCTGCGCGCGAGCGACAGGTGAAAGCCGCCGGGCGCGATGTAGGCATAGCCGGGCAGCACGCGCTCTCCATGCTCGGCCTCTTTCACGTTGATGCGGCACAGGCCGTCGAGCCGCTGCGCGAACGAGCGGGTGAAGCCCGCCGGCATGTGCTGCGCGATCATCACCGCGGGCGAATCGGGCGGCAGCGGTTGCAGCACTTCGCGGATGGCCTCGGTGCCGCCGGTGGAGGCGCCGATGATGATGAGTTTTTCGGTGCTCAGCAGCGGGCTGCGCAGCAGCGATTCGTGCGGCGCGTCGCCGCCAGGGCGCGGGGCCGCGGCATGCCGGCCGGGCAGCAGCCGCGCGCTCGCGGCCGTGCGGATCTTGCCGGCGATCAGTTCGGTGTAGTTGAGCAGGCCGTCGCGCACGCCCAGGCGCGGCTTGGTCACGAAGTCGATGGCGCCCAGCTCGAGCGCGCGCAGCGCGATCTCCGAGCCGCGCTCGGTCAGCGACGACACCATGACCACGGGCATGGGCCGCAGCCGCATGAGCTTTTCGAGAAACTCCAGCCCGTCCATGCGCGGCATCTCGACGTCGAGCGTCAGCACGTCGGGGTTCGTGACCTTGATGAGGTCGCGCGCCACCAGCGGATCGGCCGCCGTGCCCACCACGGTCATGTCGCTCTGGCTGTTGATGATCTCCGTCATCACGCTGCGGATCAGTGCCGAGTCGTCGACGCACAGCACCTTGATTTTTTTATTGCTCACGGGTTTCCCTTGGTTGAGGCAGCCGGCGCCGCGCGAAGGCCGGACAGCCTGCGCAGCAACTCGCCCTCTTCGTTCTGCACCTGCGCCACTTCTGTCTGCGCACGCAGCTTGCGCACGATGGCCTTGCCGGTCGCCGGCACGAAGCACACACGGCGCGCATGCGTCCCGCGCAGGTCTTGCGCGGCGACTTCGATGCGTTCGTTGCGCAGGTAGCGCAGCACGAAGTCGGCGTTGCGGTCGCCGATGTTGAGCGTGGTCATGTTGGCCAGTACCGCGCCGCCGCCGAACACCTTGGCACGCAGCCGGTCGCGGCGCGCGCCCGCGCGCACCAGCTCGCGGATCAGGGTGTCCATGGCGTAGGCGCCGTAGCGCATCGACTCGGATGCGTCGCGCGTGCCGGTGCCGGCTGCTTCGCCGTCGTCGGGCAGCATGAAATGGTTCATGCCGGCCACGCCGGCTTCCCTGTCGTGCAGGCAGGCGGCCACGCACGAGCCGAGCACCGTGCTCAGCACGGTGTTGCTCGAAGTCACGTAGTACTCGGAGGGCAACAGCTTCACGGCCATGAGGCCGACGTCGCGGTCGAAGTAGTGGTGGCTGGCCACCGAGTCCGGTGCGGCAGGGTTCGAGGCCATCATGGAACGCCCGTGGCGCGCGCGCGCGCCAGCTCGTACACGGTCTGGCCCAGCGGCCGGAAGGCCTGGTTGACGAGCGACGCGTTCTCCGAATGCCCCGCGAACAGCAGGCCGTTGGGCTTGAGAAGCGGTGCAAAGCGGTCGAGCACCTTCTTCTGCGTCGGCTTGTCGAAATAGATCATCACGTTGCGGCAGAAGATCGCGTCCACCGGCTCCTTCACCGCCCACGCGCTGTCGAGCAGGTTGAGCCGCGAGAACTTCACCAGCGCCGCCACCTCGGGGCGGATGCGCGCCTTGCCCGCATTCGCGCCGGTGCCCTTGTTGAAGAAGCGCCGCAGCCGCTCGGGCGCGAGCCTGCGCACCTGCTCGGCGGTGAACACGCCGGTAGCCGCCTTGGCCAGCACCGAGGTGTCGATGTCGGTGGCGATCACACGCGACGAGCCCGCCTTGTCGCCCAGCGCCTCCATCAGTGTGATGGCAATCGAATAGGGTTCCTCGCCCGTCGAGGCCGCCGCGCACCACACGGTGACGGGCTGCTTCGCCTTGCGCACGTGCTCGGCCAGCGTCGGGAAGTGATGGGCCTCGCGGAAGAACGAGGTCAGGTTGGTGGTGAGCGAGTTGATGAACAACTGCCACTCCTCGCCATCCTGCCGCCCTTCGAGCCAGTCGAGGTAGGTGGCGAAGTCGGGTACCTGGAGCTCTCTCAGCCGGCGCGAGAGCCGGCTGTACACCATCTGCCGCTTCTGCTCGCCCAGGGCGATGCCGGCGCGGCGGTGTATGAGGGTGCGGATCCGGGAAAAGTCGCTGTCGGTAAAAAGGAACTCGGTAGTCACGGCCATCCTGGAAGCTTGGCTTTCAATGTACATAGCGTCCGCCGTTTCCAATGGCCCGATCAAACGAACAAATGCCCTGCACTTCCGGCCTCGCGCGCGTTCAGGGGCCGGCCGCGACCGGGCTCGCGTCCTGCGCCCACACCAGCGCAGACAGCTGTGCCGCATTGACCTGGTCCGCGCTCAGGAACAACGCTTCCGACAGGCGCGAAGCCTGTCCGTCGTCGAGCTCGCAGCTTTCGGCCAGCGCCACGAAGGGGCCGTACAGGCCGCCGCGCGAAAGAATGGCCTGCTGCACCGACTCGGTGAGCTGCACCTTGCGCAGCACGCCCTCCATCGACACGCCCAGCAACTGGTCGAGCAGAGAGAACATGCCGGCCACGAACAGGTTGTCGGCCTCGCTGGCCGGCAGCATGCCCTGCCCCATCAGTTCGACGAAGCGCCCGCGCAGGATCGCCTTCTTCATCATGAAGGGCGAGCCGCCCTTGTTGCTGGTGGCCAGCAGCAGCGACAGCCAGCGGTACAGCGGCGAGTAGCCGAGCATGGCCACCGCATGGCGCAGCGAATGGATTTCCACCGCCATGCCGACCGAGGGCGAGTTGATGTAGCGCAGCAGCCGGTAGGTGAGCGCAGCGTCGTGCTTGAGCGCGGCCTCGATGACGCGCACGTCTTCGTTGCGCTGGAGCATCTGCATCAGCTGCACGATCAGCAGCGACTCGGGCTGCAGCGCGTCTTCGGTCTCGCGCACCGGCGGGTTGCGGAACGCGCCTTCGATGAACACATTCACGCGGCGCCCGGCGCAGGCGTCGAATTCGTCCCAGTTTTCCACGCGCGAGGCGATCGGCTCGACCGACGGGTGGCCCAGCTCCGCGTCCCGGCGCAGCCGAGCCACGGTGTCGGCGTCGCGCGCATCCACCTCGAAGTGAGTGACGATGGCGCGCAGCTCGAGGTCTTCGGGCAGCGCAGTGGCGCCGCACAGCATGAAGCCGAAACCCTGCTCGCGCAGGAACAGCAGGATGGAGCGCATGTCCGCGTCCAGCAGTTCGTCCACGCCCATGCACAGCACCATGTGCTGTGGCGGCAGCGATTGCAGCTCGCTCTGGAACAGCGCATCGACCGTCACGTCGACGAACACCAGCTGCGGCCCCAGCAGCCAGCCCGCGGGCGTGGGGTTGAGGTGCATGGCGAGCGTGTCCATCAGCGCCTTGACGCCGGCAGCGCCGGACACGCCGGAGCCCTCGCCGCCCGCCGCGCGCCAGGCCATGCGATAGCCCATGACGCGCCGCTGCGCGTCGAGCAGCATGGCATAGGCCACGTGGCCGTCGGGCCCCGCGTCGGGCTGTGCCGACCCGTCGGTGCCGGCGCCAAGATCGGGGTTGGCCCCTGTGTCGCCGGAGGAACGCCGGAAGAAATCAAACCGCATTCAGCTGTCTCCGTGGGGTGTCAGAGCGATCAAAGCGCGATGGCGTCGGTGGCAATCCTCCGGGCGGCGCCCGCCAGCGCGGCCGTGCTCGCGGCCTGCGCGCGCTGGATGCGCGGCATGGCGCCCACGTCGATGATGAAAGCCACGCTGCCGTCGCCGAGGATGGTCGCGGCGGAAATGCCGGGCACCTTGCGGTAGTTGGTTTCCAGGTTCTTCACCACCACCTGGTGCTGTCCGAGCAGTTCGTCCACCAGCAGCGCGAAGCGGCTGTCGTCGGCCTGCACGATCACCAGGATGCCCTGCGTGGGATGCGTCTGCGCACCCGACACGTCGAACACGCGGTGCAGTTCGATCAGCGGCAGGTATTCGCCGCGCACGCGGATCACGTGGCCGTCGGCGGTAATGGAATGCAGGTGCTCCGGCAGCGGCTGCAGCGACTCGATGACGTAGCTCAGCGGAAGAATGTAGGCCTCGCTGCCCACCTTCACCGACATGCCGTTGAGGATGGCCAGCGTGAGCGGCAGCACGATGCGGGTGGTGGTGCCCTGCCCGCCGCGCGAGTGGATCTCCACGTGGCCGCCCATCTCCTGGATGTTGCGCTTGACCACGTCCATGCCCACGCCACGGCCCGAGATGTCGGTGACCTGTTCGGCTGTGGAGAATCCGGGCGCGAAGATGAGCTGCCACACCTCTTCGTCGGGCATCGACTCGCTGACCGGCATGCCCTGCTGCATGGCCTTGGCCAGGATGCGCTCGCGGTTGAGGCCGCCGCCGTCGTCGCTCACCTCGATCACGATGTTGCCGCCGTGGTGCTGCGCCGACAGCAGCAGCTGGCCGGTGGCGTCCTTGCCCTTGGCCAGGCGCACTTCCGGCGTTTCGATGCCGTGGTCGAGGCTGTTGCGCACCAGGTGCGTGAGCGGGTCGACGATGCGCTCGATGAGGCCCTTGTCGAGCTCGGTTTCCTTGCCGTAGGTGTCCAGGCGAACCTGCTTGCCCAGCTTGGCGCTGACGTCGCGGATCACGCGCGGGAAGCGGCTGAACACGTAGTCCATCGGCATCATGCGGATGGACATGACCGACTCCTGCAGGTCGCGCGCATTGCGCTCCAGGTGGCCGAGGCCGCTCAGGAAGCGCTCGTAGGCCACCGGGTCGAGCATGGTCGCGGCCTGCGTGAGCATCGACTGCGTGATGACGAGCTCGCCCACGAGGTTGATGAGCTGGTCGACTTTTTCGACATCGACGCGAATGGAGCTCGATTCCTTGGCGGCGGGTGCGGCGACCGATGCCGCTGCCTGCGGCTTCGATGCCTCGGCGACTACAGCCGGTTCGGGCACTGGCGCAGCCACGGGTGCCGGGGCTTCGGCCACGGCCGGAGCCTCTACGGCAGCAGCAGCGGCTTCATGCGTGATGTCGATCTGCGACTCGTCGATGACGAAACAACAGACCGCGACGATGTCGTCGGGCGCGCAGGTGGTTTCCAGCAGCACGGTCAGCTGGTCGTTGCTGCGCGTGCGCGACAACACCTTGCCGAGGTTGGCCAGCTCGCCCGCGAGCAGGTCGCATTCGCTGTCGGACAGGCGCGCGAAGCGGATGCGCAGTGCGCCGCTGCTCGATGCGGACGATGCGACCGGCGCTGCAGGCGCAGCCACTGGCGCTGGAGCAGGAGCAGGCGCCGGTGCGGACACCTGCGCCACCGCGCTGTCGTCGCCGCTTTCCAGCGCGAGTTGCTGAAGCACGCCACAGATGTGCGCGACCATGTCCGGGTCCGGCTCCTTGCCGGCCTGGTAGGCAGTGAGTTGTTCTTGCAAGGCGTCCTTCGTTTCCAGGAAAGCATCGATCATTCGGCCGTTCAGGCGCAGCTGCCCGTGGCGGGCGCGGTCCAGAAGCGACTCGAGAACGTGCGTGGTGTTGGTCAGGGCGACGAAACCGAAAGTCGCGGCGCCGCCCTTGATCGAGTGCGCCGCGCGGAAGATGGCGTTGAGCTGTTCGCTGTCGGGTGCCTCGACGTCGAGCTCCAGCAGCAGCTGCTCCATCTCCGCGAGCAGTTCGACGGCTTCGACAAAAAAGGCCTGGGTGAATTGACTGAGGTCCATCTCTTGAGCTCTTGTTGTTTTGTTGTTACGACGCCTTCGCGGCCGCCTTGCCGATGCGCGTGCCGGCAGGCTCGCTGCTGTTCTCGCGCTCGATGCGCTCCTGCGTGCGATGGTTGAGCAGGATGATGCTGATGCGCCGATTGATGGGGTTGCGCGGGTCGGCCTTGTCCAGGTGCATGCTGTCGGCCAGGCCGATCACGCGCAGCACCTTGTCCTCGGTCATGCCGCCGGCCACGAGCTCGCGCCGCGAGGCGTTGGCGCGGTCGGACGAGAGCTCCCAGTTGCCGTACGAACGGTCGTTGGTGTAGACGATGGCGTCGGTGTGGCCCGACAGCGTGATCTTGTTGGGCAGGCCGTTGAGCGCAGGTGCCAGCTCGCGCAGGATGGCGCGCATGTGCGGCACCACGCGGGCGCTGGCCAGCTCGAACATCGGGCGGTTCTCGGTGTCGACGATCTGCAGGCGCAAGCCCTCGGTGGTGATGTCGATCAGGATCTGCGAGCGGAACTGCTGGAACACCGGGCTCTTCTCGATCAGCTGGTCGAGCTTCTTCTTCATGTCGGCCAGGCGGGCGGCGTCGGCCTCATCCTCGCTGGCCGTTTCGGTGAGCTTGACCTCGCCCTCGACGTGCATCGGATCGGCGCCGCCGCCGGGGATCATGCTGGTGCTGAGGCTGGACTTCTCGCCGCCGGCCAGCGCCACGCGCAGCGGCATGCGGAAGTGCTCGGCAATGCCTTCGCGCTGCTTCGGGCTCGAGATGGAGAGCAGCCACATCACGAGGAAGAAGGCCATCATGGCGGTCATGAAGTCGGCATAGGCGATCTTCCAGCCGCCGCCCGCATGGCCGCCGCCGCGCGCGCCCGCGTGCACGCGCTTGACGATGATCTGGGGCTTCGAGTCGCTCATGGCCGTGTATGCGTCAGCGCGCCTTGACTTCGCGGACGTGGTTGTCCAGTTCGGTGAACGACGGGCGCTCGGTAGAGAACAGCACCTTGCGGCCGAACTCCACCGCGAGCTGCGGCGCGTAGCCGTTGAGGTTGGCCAGCAGCGTGACCTTGGCGCACTGGTAGATCTTCATGCCCTCTTCCACCTTCTGCTCGATCAGCGAAGCCAGCGGCGACACGAAGCCGTAGGCCAGCAGCACGCCGAGGAAGGTGCCCACCATCGCGTGGGCAATGAGCGCGCCCATCTCCGAAGGCGGCAGGTTGGCCGAGCCGAGCGCGTGCACCACGCCCATCACGGCCGCGACGATGCCCAGCGCGGGCAGTGCGTCGCCCACGCGCGAGAGGCTGTGGCCGGGCACCGCGGCTTCGTGGCGGATGGTTTCGATCTCGTGGTCCATCAGTGCCTCGATCTCGTGCGCGTCGGTGTTGCCGCTGATGACCAGGCGCAGGTAGTCGCACAGGAAGACGGTGATGCCCTCGTGCGCCATGATGCTCGGGTAACGCATGAAGATCTCGCTCTGGGTCGGGTCTTCGACGTCGGACTCCAGCTTCATCATCCCTTCCTTGCGGGCCTTGGCGAGCAGCTCGTACAGCAGCGCCATCAGGTCCATGTAGAGCTGGCGGTTGTGCTTGGAGGTGCGCAGCAGCAGCGGTAACTCCTTGATGGTGGCCTTGATGGTCTTGCCGTTGTTGCCGGCAATGAACGCGCCCAGCGCGGAGCCGCCGATCATGAGCAACTCCACCGGCTGGAACAGGACGCCGAAGTGCCCGCCCATGAGGCCGTAGCCACCGAACACGGCACCTATCACCACGAGATATCCAGCCAGAACCAGCACGCGCTTCCCCTATCGCCCTGCGGCGTCGAATCAACAAACCCCAGGCCTCCGGACACCGGAGGCGGGGGCACTTTTTTCCTAGACGGCGCCGCCGATGTCGAGCACCGGCGCCACGGCGACGAGCCCACCCCGGCGCACCTCGGACAGCTTGGGCTTGCGCGCCTTGCCTGCGCGCGAAGGCGGACGGCACAGCACGCACACGTAGCCGTTCTTGTTGTCATGTGCATGGGCCACGAAGTGGCCGCCGCAGCGGCTGCAGGTGCTCAGCTGCAGCATGTCGCTGTCGAAGAAGCGCACCATGGTTTCGGCGCGGGTGAAGTCGAGCACCACCTCGCCGCCTTGCGACTCGACCTGCTCGGTGTAGAGGCGATAGGCCTTGATGAGCGCGGGCAATTCGTTCTCGTCGGCTTCGTCGAGCATGAAGCGGTAGATGTTGTAGAACATCGACGAGTGGATGTTGGCCAGCCACGTCATGTACCAGTCGGTAGAGAACGGCAGCAGGCCCTTGGGCGGAGAAACGCCCTTGAGTTCCTTGTAGAGGCGTATCAGGCGCTCCCGGCTCAGCTTGACTGCCGCCTCCAGGAACTGCAGCCGGGCGCCGAGACCGATCAGCTCGATCGCGAGCTGGACCTGCCGGACCTCGCCCAGAACGCTCTTGCTGCTCACGCCGCGCTCGCTCCGCGCATCGGCGCCTGGGCTTGAGCCTGGGCCTGTCGCGCAGCCATCAGGATCGACATATGCGCCTGCTGCAGCGCCGGCTCCTTGCCCTCGCCGACCACCGCGAACATCGGTCGGTCGTCCAGGCGGAAGCTGCACAGCAGGAAGTTGGAAGCAGCCAGCTTCACGATCTGGCTGAGCGACATGTTCGCCAGCAGATCGGCAAGCTCGCGCCCCACTCCCAGGCGGAACATGGCCTCGGCCCGATCCTGCTTGACCAGCTTCTGCGCCAGCAGCATATAGGCCAGATTTATCTCGCCGATTTCTCTCGAAATCACGCCGTTTGCGGTGATGTTGCAATTTTCCACGTCTGATCCCATTTCCGATTCAAAGCTCACTTCGTGCTCCTATCAATCGTGTATACATTATATACACAAAGTTTTACATGTTGAAGTGTTTTGTATGACAGGAGACCAAAAAAGGTAGGAGTCGTCTGACAGAAACGCCACTTGTCCCCATGAAGAGTGAGGGTCATAAGCGTTACACAATCACGTAACAAGTTGTTCCAATCGCGAGTTTTTGGGCAGTAATTTATTCATCAGAGGCATCGAATTAATAAATACTATGGCCTTGTTTTGATTCACTGATAAATCTCTTGCATGAATATCCGTATTCATGATTTGCCATTGATTCGTTGTTCAATTAGTCGCCTGCGCGACCTTCGAGGCCGTAGATCCACGCCATGACCTCGGCCACCACGAGGTACAGCTGCGGCGGTATCTGCTGATCGAGGTCGACCTGCATCAGCAGCTTCACGAGGTCGGCCGACGAGTGCACGTAAAGCCCGTTCTCGCGCGCCTCGCGCATGATCGATTCGGCCACCACGCCATAGCCCTTGGCCACGACAACCGGGGCCCGTGTCTTGTCCGCATACGAAAGCGCGACGGCGCTGTTGCGGTTGTCGAGCACTTCGTTCATGCCGCCGCCTTCGCCATGACCTGCACCTGCTGCAGCCGCAGGCCCGCCGCGTCGAAGCGCTTCGCGAGCCGGCCCGTGTCGCCGCGCAGGCGTGCCATGGTGGCGGTCTCGCGCGCAAAGAGATGCGCCTGCACGGCGGGGCCTTCGAGGCTCAGGCGCAGATCGACTTCGCCGAGCCGCGGCAGCGCCAGCGACACCGTGGTCGACCAGCGGCGCGTGCCCTCTTCTTCCGCCGCGGCGCCATCTCGCTGCTGCGCTTGCTCTTCCTCGATGGACCAGCTCATCGGCACGTCGGGCCAGGCCTGCCCGCTCCAGCGGAAGACTGCGCTGGCCAGCAGGTCGAGCTGCTGGTGCACGATCGTGACGGCCTGCGGATGAATCACTTCGGCGCCGCGCGATGCCGATACGGCAGCAGCGCCGTCGGCCTGGCGTGCGGATTCGCCGGCACGATGCGCGGGCATCGAATCGAGCATGCCGCCGACCTGCGCGCTCTCGGGTTGGCGATAGGCCGCCTGCACGCGCGCGGCATCGTTCGATACGGCTTGCCCGGAAACCTGGGCGGGGTCTTGTGCGGAACGTGCGGCTTCCTGTGGCTGCGCATCGGTAGCGGGCGCCTGCGGCACGGGCGCATTCTCAACAGTGCGGAATGCATCGCCCTGTGGTACCGATACCACCATGGCTTGCACCAAGAGCGCCGGCGACACGCCGGACACCCCCACGGAGGTCGCGGAGGCCGGCGCCTGCGCAACAGCAGCCACGGCTGCAGCCGATGCCGCCACATCGGGCCTCGCAGCCACCGGCGCCGACCAGCGCGCCTGGGGCTCCTGCGCCATCTGCGCGAGCGTGCGGCTGCCGGCCGCGAACTCCGCCAGGTGCGATTCATAGAAGAGACCGCTGTCCGACACCGTCTGCGCCAGCGCGCCGGCCAACGCCGCAGCGCTCGCAGGCTGCCCGCGCGACGACAGCAGCGGCGCCGCGCCGCGCACCGGCCCCGGCTGCGCCTGCAGGTCGGCCAGCACCGCGCCGATGACGCGCGCCGCCACCGACAGCCGCATGGCCACCGACGGCGTCGCACCCGCGGCTGCATGCGCCGTGCCGCCGGCCGTCGCGCCCGGCAGTTGCCGGTCGAGCGCGGCATTGGAAGGCAGCCGCACGTCGTTGTCGACCTTGCCGACAGGCACGGCCGGCCCCGGCGCGCCGATGACGGCCTCGGCCTTGATGCCCAGCACGTCGAGCCGCGGCGCCAGCCTTGCGGCCAGCAGCGCATCGAGTAGTCCGGCGAGTGCAGTCATGGTGCGGCTTCTTCGGCGTTTCTTCGGGCCGCGCTCAGTGCGGCGGCCCGTAGGCTCTGCCGAGGTTCTTCTGCTGGGTGAGATACCCCATGCGGCCGATCAGGTCCTCGATCTGCGGCTTGATGAGGCCCGACACCTCGGCCTGATCCGAGCGGATGCGTTCGAGCAAATCGAGCACGTGCTCGACCTGCATCGAATCCAGCGTCTCGAACGGTTCGATGGCGCGCAATCGCTCGACCATGGCCGCGCAACGCTCTTCGAGCGCGGGGAGCCGGCCCCATTCCTTGGCGCGTGCCAGCACCAGCATCGATGCAATGCTGGTTGCCAGCTCCTCGTAGCAATGAACGACCTCACTCCGGAATGCCATGTTGTCCTGTCTCATTTTTGCGGTTGCATTTCAGCTGCGAGCCCGGTCGTCGATCTCCCGCCAGGCGGAAGCGACGTTCTCGAGCAGCCGGTCAGCCTCGTCCAGGGCCTGCACGTCGTTGTGCAGGTTGGCGCGGAACAGCCGCTGCACGATGTAGTCGTAAAGCGCCGACAGGTTGCGCACGAGTTCGGCACCGGCGTCGCCGGCGGCCTGGGCGTCGAGCGCGGCCTTCAGGCCGTTGTCGACGATGCCGATGGCCTTGGAGATCGCGTTGCCCTTGGCTTCGATATCGCCGGCCGCCATGTGGTGGCGGGCCATGCCGATGGCGGTCTTCGCGCCATCGAAGAGCATCACGATGAGCTGGTGCGGCGACGCGCTCATCGCGCTCGTTTCCACACCGACGCGCGCATAAGCGCCGGCGCCGGTGCGCATGTTGTGGGAGGTGTACATCGGCTGGTGCCCCGCTTGCTTACTTGCTGCTGTTCGACATCGCTTCGAACTGCTGCGTGAGATAGGACTTCGTGTTGTTCATGCTGTTGATCAGCACGTCGAGCTGGTTGAACTGCTTGCGGTAGCGGTCGACCGTGGCGTCCACGCGCAGCTGCATCGCGTCGTACTGGTCGTCGAGCTGCTTGATGGTGGAGGTCACGCCGTCGCTGGCCACCTTCAGGGCGCCGGTGTTGAGGTCGGTCACCAGCGCATCGATCTGCTTGCCGTAGCCGGCCGTGCTGCCGGTGGCGCTCGAGAAGAGGTTCGCCACGCCCTTCAGGTTGTTGGCGAGGGCCTTGTCGAGCTTGTCGGAGTCCACGGCCAGGGTGCCGTCCTTCTGGAAGGCCACGCCGATCTCGGTGAGCACCTTCATGTCGTTGGTGCCGCCGGCCTGCGGCGTGGTGAGCGCCTGGCGGATGCGCGTCTGCAGGTTGCGCAGCGTGCTGTCGCCCACCAGCGCGGCGGCGGTGTTGGTGTCGGCGTCGTACGTGGTCAGCGACGCGGCGGTGCTCTGGAGGCTGTTGTAGGCCTTCACGAAATCGTTGATCGCCGTCTTCACGCCGGCCGTGTTTTCCTTCATCGACAGGCCGGTCTTGCCGGTGTTCACCAGCGTCAGCGTGGCGCCCTGGATGGCTTCCTTCACGGTGTTGCTCGCGCTGGTGACGTCGATGCCGTTGACGTTCAGCTTGGCGTTCTGCGCCGCTGCCGTCTGCTTCAGGTTCTGCGTGCCGGCCGGGTCGTTGTTCAGCAGGTTCTGCAGCGTCGCATCGCCGTCGACAGAGATGCGCATGCTCGACTTCTCACCGGTCTGCGTGGAGGTCAGCACCAGCCGGTTGGGCGAGCCGCTGCCGTCGTTCACGATGGTGGCCGTCACGCCCGCATTGGCGCCGTTGATCGCGTTGCGGATGCCTTCCAGCGTGTTGTTGGTCGGGTCGATGGTGATCGACTTCGCGGTCTGGCTCGCATCCGCGGTGAACGTGGCGCCGGTGTACTGGCCGGTCGTGGCGTTGAGCGTGCCGCCCGTGATCGCGCCGAAGTCGATGGTGATCTTGCCGTTGCCGATCGCGGTCTTGGTGTCGACCTGGCCCGCGGTGATGACGGTCTGCGCCTGCGCGAGCTGCGACACGTCGATGGTGTAGTTGCCGGCGGCGCTCACGTCCGTGGCGGATGCCGACAGGATGCCGCTGACGGTCGGCGTGCCGGTCACGCTCTGGAACAGCGTCGGGTCGCCCAGCTTCTTGGCAGCCGTCTGCAGCGTGCTGAGCGCGCTCTGGATCGTGCCGTAGGCGGACAGCTTGCTCGTGTAGCTCTTGGCCTTCGCCTGCAGTGCCACCAGGGGCTGGCTCTCGGCGGTCTGGAGTTGCGTGAGCAAGCTGGCAAGGTCGAGATTGGCGCCGACGCCGAGGCTGCTGATGGTTGCCATGTGAAAGCTTTCCTGAATTGGGTGTTCTGCTACGAATGAAGAATCTGGTGCGGCCTCAGGCTGCGTGGTCCACCAGCAAGCCGTTGCCGTCGCTCATCAGCTTCGCGATGCGCACGACGTCTTCATTGGGAATCTGGCGGATGACCTCGCCGCTGGCGCGGTCCACCACCTTGACGATGACTTTGTCTGTGTCCTTGTCGACCTCGAACTGCAGGCCGACCTCGCGCAGCGCGAAGGCTTCGTTCACCTGGTGCACCGCCTGCTCGACCTGCACCGGCGTGGCGTCGTCCTTCGCGTCGGCCGCAGCGTCGCCCTTCGCACCGGCCACCAGGCCCCGCACGGCCGCGGCGCCGCCGACGAGCAGCTGCGTCCACTGGTTCTCCATCACGGGGGTAGCCGGCACGGGGTTCAACATCATTTCCACCTTGTCTTGCTGGTTCGCTGTCCTCTGGGGCCTCACCCTTGGGGCATGGCCGCAGAGGGCAGCGCAAGTGGTCCCGGCTTGCTCCGGGGACCTGCGCCAGCCGGACTCCACCCTTGCGGGAGGGGCCCGGCATTCCTTTGCTTCTGACTAACTAGACCTTGTCGATCAACGCAGGAGCGACAGCACGCCTTGCGTGGTCTGGTTGGCTTGCGACAGCACCGAGGTACCTGCCTGTTGCAGGATCTGGGCGCGCGTCATGTTCGACACTTCGACGGCGTAGTCAGCGTCTTCGATGCGCGAACGCGACGAGGACAGGTTGGTCACCGTGGTGCCGAGGTTGGCGATCACCGAGTCGAAACGGTTCTGCACCGCACCCAGCGAGCTGCGCAGCTTGTCGACCTTCGACAGGGCGGCGTCCAGTGCCTTCAGCGGGTCGACCGTCGACTTGGCATCGCTCACTGCGTTGGTCGTCACCTTGCCGGGCTTGGTGGAATCGGCATACACGGTGCTGCCTTGCGAATCGGTCGCCACGCCGTTGGCGTTCAGGTTGATCGATTCGGCGGCGGTCGTCGTCAGGCCGCTCACGCCCATGTAGGCACCGGTCACGGCACCGCCGGCTGCTGCCACTGCGTAGGCCGCGGTAGCGCCAGCGCCGTCGATGTCGATGGAACCTGCGCCAGCGTTGATCTTGGCTGCGACCTGGTCGGCCGTGGCGCGCTCGCCGGCAACCGCGAAGGTGCTGGCGCCGGCAGCTGCCGTCACCACCGTGTACGAAGCGCCGGTTGCGCCGATGGTGATCGAGTCGCCGGTGGCGGACATGCCGGTGGCTTGCTCGAGCACTGCCGACAGCGTGGCGGCGGAAGTCGCGCCAGCGCCCGTCTTGGTCAGGTTCTTCGACGCGTCGAGGTACAGGGCCGAGCCGTCGGCAGCGTCGGTCATTGCACCGTTGCTGTCGATCTTGACGTCCATCGAACGGTTGCCGAGCTTGACGGTGGCGGTCACGCTGGTGCCGGCCGGCGGGGTCAGCGAAGCGAGCGTATTGGCCTGGCTGCGGGTAGCTTCCGTGGCGGTGTAGCTCTTGGTCGCTGCGCTGTAGGTGTAGGTTGCGCCGCCGGTCATGGTGACCGTGCCGCCGTCCTGCATCTTGGCCAGCACGTCGTTGGCCGTGGCGCCGTTGGCGGCCGTAGTCAGCGTGCGGCTGTAAGCCGTGATGCCGTTCGTGGTGGCACCCGCGGTGAAGCCGGCGACCAGCAGGTCGGAAGCCGTGGCGGTCTTGTTCTTCGAACCGGTGTTGTTGACGTTGAAGCCGTCCAGACCGAGGGTCTTGGCGCTGATTTCTTGCAGGTCGATGTCGATGGTTTCGCCATCGTTCGCGCCGACTTGAACGGTCAGCTTGCCGGCGTCAGCCGACAGGACCTTCACGCCGTTGAACTGGGTCTGTTCCGAGACGCGGTTGATTTCGTCCAGGCGCTGGCCGATTTCCGACTGGATCGAGTCCAGGTCGCTTGCCGAGTTCGTGCCCGTGGCGGCTTGCACCGACAGTTCGCGGATGCGTTGCAGGTTGTTGTTGACTTCGGTCAGCGCGCCTTCGGTCGTCTGGGCGATCGAGATGCCGTCGTTGGCGTTGCGCGTTGCTTGCGTCAGGCCCTTGATGTTGGCCGTGAAGCGGTTGGCAATGGCTTGGCCGGCAGCGTCATCCTTGGCGCTGTTGATGCGCATGCCCGAAGACAGGCGCTCGATGGCGCTGTTCAACGCCGACTGCGACTTGTTGAGATTGTTCTGCGTGATGAGAGAGAGGCTGTTCGTGTTGATGACTTGCGCCATGTTCGACTCCTGATTGATGAAAAAAGGTTGTGGACTCCGGCCTTCGGCCGTAACGCTGGACCCGCTTCCACTGTGAGACTCAAGCCATCGTTGACTTGGTTATCGGCGGGGTCTCACGAACCTTTAGGGCAACGTACAAAAAAGTTGCACAGGCTGCCCATGCCACCAACCCGCACCCTCAGGCCTGCAGGTTCATCACTTCCTGATAGGCGGTCACCAGGCGGTTGCGCACTTGCAGCCCGGTCTGGAAGGCGACGTTGGCCTTCTGCAGGTCGACCATCACGTCATTGAGCGCGGCACCGGGCTTGCCCAGTTCGAACGACTCGGCCTGCGCATAGGCCTGCTGCTGCGCGCCGCTGATGTTGGAAAGCGAGCGCTGGAGCTCGGCTGCGAAACCGCCGGCTTCGACCGGCGTACCGGCAGCGGCCGCGGGCGCAATGCCCGTGTGCAGTGCGGTGGCGCGCATCTGCTGCAGTACGGATTCGATGGCACTGATCGACATGGGAGATCCCTCTTCCTTTGTTTGAACACTTCTGCGTGACTTGACATGGAGGGGCAAAAGCCCTCCTGCCTGCTTGCAGCGTATCAAGGGAAGACCCCGATTCAAGCGCGCAACTGAGGGCAAAAACCCCGGCTGTTCGGGCATTCGAATTCCGGGTGACTGTTGACAATCGTCGGCGAAACGAACAGGCCGCGGACGACATCACGGGCCATCCGGAATGAAATCTCTACACCGAATCTCCACTCCCACCATGGCAACGGCAACCGCCACGACGAAGGTGCACCCATGAGCACGGCGGCGCCCGCGGGTGCTTTGCCTGCGGCCGGCAACGGCCAGCCTGCGCTACTGGACCGCATGCGCGCGCAGCCCCGGCTGCCGCTGATCATTGGAGGCGCGGCCCTGGTGGCCGCCGCGGCCGCGTTCATGCTCTGGAGCCGCGGGCCCGACTACAAGGTGCTCTACACCAACGTGTCGGACCGCGACGGCGGCGCGATCATCGCGTCGCTGCAGCAGATGAACGTGCCCTACAAGTTCGCCGACGGCGGCGGCGCGATCCTGATCGCGGGCGACAAGGTGGCCGAGACGCGCCTGAAGCTCGCGGCGCAGGGCCTGCCCAAGGCCGGCGGCGTCGGCTTCGAACTGATGGACAACCAGAAGTTCGGCACCAGCCAGTTCGCCGAGCAGGTCAACTACCAGCGCGGGCTCGAAGGCGAGCTGGCGCGCTCCATCGAATCCATCGGCGCCATCGAGTCGGCGCGCGTGCACCTGGCGCTGCCCAAGCCCTCGCTCTTCGTGCGCGACCAGAAGAAGCCATCGGCCTCGGTGGTGCTCGCGCTGGCACGCGGGCGCAGCATCGACGAAGGCCAGGTCAGCGCCATCGTGCACATGGTGTCCAGCAGCGTGCCCGACCTCGACGCCAAGAGCGTGACCGTGGTCGACCAGCGCGGCAACCTGCTGTCTTCGGCGCGCGGCGGCGACCGCGGGCTGGACGTGAGCCAGCTCAAGTACGCGCAGGAGATCGAGCAGGGCTACATCCGCCGCATCGAGGCGATCCTGCAGCCCATCGTGGGCGCGAACAATGTGCGCGCGCAGGTGGCGGCCGACATCGACTTCTCGGTGGTCGAGCACACCGACGAGAAATACAAGCCCAACCAGGACCCGACGCAGGTCGCCATCCGCAGCCAGCAGAGCAGCGAATCGGCGCAGCACGGCGGCGGGCAACCCGGCGGCGTGCCGGGCGCGCTGTCGAACCAGCCGCCGGTGAACCCGACCGCGCCCATCACCGGTCCGCGTGCACCGAACGCACCGGGCACGCCACCCGCGCCAGGAACACCCGGCGCTCCGGGTGCACCGGGCGTGGCAAGCTCCACGGCCAGCACCGCCCCCACCGGCCCGAGCAGCACGCGCAAGGACACCACCACCAACTACGAGCTCGACCGCACCATCCGCCACGTGCAGCAGGCCGCCGGCGGCGTGAAGCGCCTGTCGGTCGCCGTGGTGGTGAACAACCGCGATGCGGTGGACGCGAGCGGCAAGAGCAGCAGCCGCGCGCTGACTTCGGCCGAACTGGAGCAGATCCGCAACCTCGCGAAGGAAGCCATGGGCTTCAGCCAGGATCGCGGCGACTCGCTCAACGTGGTCAACAGCGCCTTCGCCCGCGACGCCGACAGCGCTCCCGCGCCCGAGGTGCCGTTCTGGCGCGACCGCGAGAACATCGAGCTCGGCAAGATGCTGGGCCAGTACCTGCTGTACGGGCTGCTCGCGCTCTTCGCCTGGTTCGCCGTGCTGCGCCCGCTGATGCGCCGGCACCTGGCTCCCGCGCCTGCACCCGCGGCGTCCTCCGGCCCCGCCTTCGCGCCGGCCGCGGAGCCGGACCCGAACGCGCCCTCCCCCGACGAAAGCCTCCGCGAGCGCGAGACCAACCGCCGCAAGGCCGACATGGAATACGCCCACCAGGCCGCCGACAAGGATCCGAAGCTGGTGGCCACCCTGATCCAGCACTGGATGCACAACGATGAATAGCGAAATGGGAACCCGCAAGAGCGCCATCCTTCTGATGGCGCTGGGCGAAGATCGCGCCGCAGCCGCGCTGCACCAGCTGCCCACCTCCGAGGTGCAGGCGCTGGGCCTTGCGATGTCGAAGCTCAGCTCCGTCTCCAAGGACGAGCTGGCCGCCGTGCTCTCCGAATTCCGCCACGAGACCGAGCAGCTGTCGGCCCTGCACCTGGGCTCGACCAGCTACATCCGCGCCGTGCTGAAGAAGGCGCTGGGCGACGACCGCGCCAGCAACCTGCTCGAGGACATCCTGCAGCCCGACGAGCCGCACGGCGGCATCGAGCGGCTCAACGAACTCGAGGCCGGCGAAGTGGCCGAACTCATCCGCGACGAGCATCCGCAGATCCTTGCAACGCTGCTCGTGCACCTGGACCGCATGAAGGCATCGGAAGTGCTGGAGAAGCTGCCGGCGCGGCTGCGCCACGACGTGATCATGCGCGTGGCCACCTTCGGCGGCGTGCAGCCATCGGCGCTGAACGAGCTGACCGACGTGCTCACCGAGATGCTCGCGGGCCAGGGCGTGCGCCGCAGCCGGCTGGGCGGCGTGCGCACCGCGGCCGAGATCGTCAACCTCATGAGCACCGGCGTGGAAGAAGAAGCCATCGCCCATGTGCGCGAACAGGACGAAGCGCTGGCCCAGCGCATCGTCGACGAGATGTTCGTGTTCGAGAACCTGCTGGGCCTGGAAGACCGCAGCATCCAGCGCCTGCTCAAGGACATCGAGTCCGACTCGCTCATCATCGCGCTCAAGGGCGCGCCGATGGAGCTGCGCGACAAGTTCCTCAACAACATGTCGCAGCGCGCCGCCGAGACGCTGCGCGAAGACATGGAGCTGCGCGGCCCCGTGCGCGTGTCGCAGGTCGAGACCGAGCAGAAGGCCATCCTGCAAGTCGCCCGCCGTCTGGCGGAGGCTGGCGAAATCGTGATCGCGGCGCCTGGCACCGATGACTTCGTCTGACACCAACGGCGCCTTCGGCGAGTCGCGCGAACGGCTTGCCGCCATCCATGCCGCCGCGCGCCATGCAGCGGCCGGACCGAAGCCTGCGCCCTCGCCCACTCCCACGCTTTCGGCCTGGGAGCGCTGGGAGATGGGCACCATCGACGGCAAGGCGCCCGCCAGCCGCAAGGGTGCCGAACGCAACGGCCCGCCGCCTGCACCGCCCGCCCCCAGGGTCGACCTTGCCGACATCGCGCGCATCCGCAGGGAAGCCCGCATCGACGGCGAGGCCGAGGGCCGCACCGCCGGGCTTGCCGAAGGCCGCAAGGTCGGGCACACCGAAGGGCTGGCCACCGGCCTCGCGGCCGCCAGCGTGCATGCCGAACGCCTGCGCGCGCTGGCCCAGTCGCTGCCCGATGCCTTGCGCCGCGCAGAAGAAGAACTCTCCCACACCGTGCTTGCGCTCGCGCTCGACGTGGCGCGCCAGGTGGTGCACCGCACGCTGAAGGCCGAGCCCGAATGGGTGCTGCCCGTGGTGCGCGACCTGCTCAACACCGAGCCCGCGCTGCGCGGTGAGCCGCGCCTGCTGCTGAACCCCGACGACGTGGCACTGGTGAAGAACAGCCTCGGCAACGAGATCGAAGCCGCCGGCTGGCAAGTGCGCGCCGACGACACCATCGCGCGCGGCGGCTGCCGCGTGCAGTCCGCCACCGGCGAACTCGACGGCACGCTCGGCACGCGCTGGAAGCGCGTGACCGCCTCGCTGCACGGCGACGCCGACGGGCAGGCCGACTCGCTCTGACGCCCATGCAGACCACCGCCGCCCCCAACGCCCATCTGCAATCGGTGCGCGCCGCGCTGGAGAAAGCGCGCGCCAACGTCGCGCATTGCGAGACCACCATCGCCTCGGGCCGCCTCACCCGCGCCGTCGGGCTGGTGCTCGAAGCCGTGGGCCTGCAACTGCCCGTGGGCAGCGACTGCCTGATCGAACTGCCGCCCGGCCATCCGCAGCGTCACGCCGAAGCCGAGGTCGTTGGCTTCGCCGGCGACCGTCTGTTCCTGATGTCGCAGACCGAAGTGGCGGGCCTCGTGCCCGGAGCGCGCGTGTTCGCGCGGCCCGGCTCGCCGGAGCCCGATGCAGCCGGCATGATCGGCAACGCACACACCAAGCGCCTGCCCGTGGGCGAAGGCATGCTCGGCCGCGTGGTCGATGCGGCCGGCCGGCCGCTCGACGGACTCGGCCCGCTCGACATCGCGCGCAAGGTGCCGCTGAGCACCCCGCCCGTCAACCCGCTGTCGCGTGCGCCCATCGATTCGGTGCTCGACGTCGGCGTGCGCGCCATCAACGCGATGCTCACCGTCGGCCGCGGCCAGCGCATGGGCCTGTTCGCCGGCTCCGGCGTGGGCAAGAGCGTGCTACTGGGCATGATGGCGCGCTACACCAGCGCCGAGGTCATCGTCGTCGGCCTGATCGGCGAACGCGGCCGCGAGGTGAAAGACTTCATCGAGAACACGCTGGGCGAAGAGGGCCTGGCCCGCGCGGTGGTGGTGGCCGCGCCTGCCGACAACTCGCCGCTGCTGCGCCTGCAGGGCGCGGCGTATGCAACCTGCCTGGCCGAATACTTCCGCGACCGCGGCAAGGACGTGCTGCTCATCATGGACTCGCTCACCCGCTACGCGATGGCGCAGCGCGAGATTGCGCTGGCCGTGGGCGAGCCGCCTGCCACCAAGGGCTATCCGCCGTCGGTGTTTGCCAAGCTGCCGGCGCTGGTGGAGCGCGCGGGCAACGGCGCACGCGATGCGCAGGGGCGCGGCGGCTCGATCACCGCCTTCTACACGGTGCTGTCCGAGGGCGACGACCAACAGGACCCGATTGCCGACTCGGCACGCGCGATTCTCGACGGGCACGTGGTGCTCTCGCGCACGCTGGCCGAGGCCGGGCACTACCCCGCCATCGACATCGAGGCTTCCATCAGCCGCGCCATGACCGCCTTGATTCCGTCTTCGCAGTACGACTCGGTGCGCCGCTTCAAGCAGATGCTCTCGCGCTATCAGCGCAACCGCGACCTGATCAGCGTGGGCGCCTATGCGCCCGGCCACGACCTGCAGCTCGACCAGGCGATCGCGATGTACCCGCGCATCGAAGGCTTCCTGCAGCAGTCGATGGACGAACGCGCGGGCTACGCCGAATCGATCGGGCACCTCGAAGGCCTGTTCGCGACCGAGCAGCGCGCATCCACGACAACAACACCGCAGAGATTCACGAAATGACACGCAAGCTCCCTCTCGGCATGCTGATCGACCTGGCGCACACGCAGACCGACGACGCCGCGCGGCGCCTGGGTGCGCTGCAGAACGCGCACCTCAACGCCAGCCAGAAGCTCGAACTGCTGCTGCAGTACCGGCAGGACTATCACGACCAGCTCGACGCGTTGATGCGCGACGGCCTGCCTTCTTCTCAGTGGCGCAACTACCGCAACTTTCTGGGCACGCTGGACGGCGCCATCGAGCAGCAGCGCGCCATCGCGGCGCAGACCGAGACCCGGCTCGACACCGGCCGCACCGACTGGCAGCAGCAGAAGCGCCGCCTGAGCTCCTTCGACACGCTGGCTGAGCGCGTGCGCATGCAGGAAATGATGGCCGAGGCCAAGCGCGAGCAGCGCGACAGCGACGAGCGCGCGGCGCGCAAGTTCTTCGACCGCGCCTCGCACCCGACTCTTTGAGTCCACTGATTGAATCTCCACGCAGGAACCGACATGACTCCCATGATCACGCCCCCCGTCATGACGAACGCCACCAGCCAGCCTGCCGCGCAGACCGGCGTGCGCAACCGCGGCACGGACGAAGACCAGGGCCGCAGCTTTGGCGCGGCGCTGGAGCGTTCGCGCGCGAACAACGGCAGCCACGGCGACGCGGCACCGAAAGACGGCGCACAGGATGTCGCCGCCATCGACCGCAAGCCGGTGCGCAAGCCCGGTGCGGATGAAGACACGAAGAAAGAAGACGCGCTGCCCGCCGACCCGAACCTCGCCTTTCTCGCGACGGCGCACACGCCGCTGCATGCGCTGACGCTCGCGGGGCGCTCTGCTCAACAGCAGCAAGGTGAAGGCGCGGCCGACGCCACCGCCGCAACGGCGCCCGCCGGTGCGGCAGAAATTCCGCTGGACCCGGCCCTGCAGGCCGCTGCCGCGAAGACGCTTGGCGCCGATGCAGCCGTCGCCGATGCATCGGCCGCACCCGAAGCCGCTGTGGTCTCGAAAGATGCCGCCACGAAACCCGCGACGGCCGCACTGCCCGCCACCCAGGCTGCGCAACTCCAGGCCGACACCGCGCCAGCCGCCTCGCTGCACGAACTCGCCCGCGCCGCCATCGCGGCACAGACCATGTCCGTCGGCATCGCGAAGCCCGCATCCGCTCCCGCCGGTTCGCCGGTCGGCACCGCCGCGACCGGCCGCGGCGCCGCATCGCGCGCCCCCGTGAGCGCCACCACCGCCGAGCAACTGGCCAGCGCCGCGCAGCAACCCGAAGCGGCCGACGACGCACAAGCCAAGACCGCGCCCATTGCAGCAGTGGCAGCCGCGACCGCCAGCGACACGGACGCCCAGCCACCCGTGGCACCCATCGCGCTCCAGCAGCCCGCCGCGATAGCAACCGCTTCATCAGGCAGCGCGAACGACACGGCCGCCACACGCGCCCCCGTGCACACCATCGCCCCCGAAGTCGGCAGCGACAAATGGGCGCCGGCCCTCGGCCAGCAGCTGGCGCGCATGAGCACCAGCGGCAATCACACGGCCGAACTCAACCTGAACCCAGCCGGCCTCGGCCCGCTCAAGGTGACGCTGTCGATGGGCGACAACCAGGCGCAGGCCATGTTCGTGTCGGCCCATGAGAGCGTGCGCAAGGCCATCGAGGCCGCGCTGCCGCAACTGCGCACTTCGCTGTCGGAGCAGGGCATCACGCTGGGCCAGACCTCGGTCGGCGCGGAAACCCGCCAGCCCTTCGGCAACGACGCCGCCTTTGCACAGCAACAAAGCCAGCAACAGCAGCAGAACGCCGCGCGGCAGCAGGCCGCCTCCCCTTACCCCGGCACAGGCCGCACCACGGCAAGCGCTCCGGAAATTGCGCCCCTCGCCGCCGTGCGCGCGGGTGCTTCCAACAACGCAGCCGGGGTGGACACCTTCGCCTGAGCCCCGGCAACACATTCGCCCCCGCCCGCGACGGCGCCCTGTGCGGCGCCCCGCAATGAACGGATATGAAACGCCTTTGTGCGCTTGTTCGGCCGTTCGTTCGCGAGGGACTTCGCAAAGAATAGATCGGACAAGAAAAACCGCTTAACCATGGCTACCTCATCACCCGCCGCAACTGTCGCACCGGCCATCTCCGCAACGCTGGCCCCCCGCCGCTCCTCGAAGCTGCTGATCGGAATCGTGATCGCCGTCGGCCTGATCGCTGCCGGCGGCGCGGCCGCGTATGTCTTCCTGCCCCGCTTCATGGGCGCCGCCTCCACCGAAACGGCCAAGGCGCCGACGCCCGAGAAGCCCATCTTCCTGACGCTCGAGCCGCTCACCGTCAACCTGCAGTCGGAAGGCCGCGGCCGCTTCCTGCAGATCGGCATGGCGGTGCGCGTGCGCGACGAGCAGACCAAGGCGCAGCTCGTCGAGTTCATGCCCGAGGTGCGCAGCCGCCTGCTGCTCCTGCTGTCGAACCGCGCGCCCGAATCGGTGGTGGCGCCGGAAGACAAGGCCAAGCTGGCCGAGGAGATCCGCAAGGCGCTGAGCACCCCGCTGGCCCCGGAAACGCCCGAACTGGGCATCTCCAGCGTCTCCTTCAACACGTTCGTCGTGCAGTGACCACCTCTTCCTTCGGACAAGCGATCCATGGCGTATGAACAGGTGCTCTCCCAGGACGAGGTCGATGCGCTTCTGCAAGGCGTCACCGGCGGAGACCTCGACCAGGCGGCCTCTCCCGCACCGCCGAAGGACGGCCTTCCGGCCTACGACCTCGGTGCGCCCGACCGCGTGGTGCGCAACCGCATGCACACGCTGGAGGTCATCAACGACCGCTTTGCGCGCGGCCTGCGCGGCGCGCTGCTGAACTTCATGCGCCGCAGCCCCGACATCTCGGTGGGGCCGGTGCAGATCCAGCAGTACGGCGAGTTCGTGCGGCACCTGCCGGTGCCCGCGAACATCAACATGATCCACATGAAGCCGCTGCGCGGCACCGCCCTCTTCGTGTTCGACCCGAAGCTGGTGTTTCTCGTGGTGGACAACCTGTTCGGCAGCGACGGCCGCTACCACGTGCGCGTGGAAGGCCGCGACTTCACGCGCACCGAGCAGCGCATCATCAAGCGCCTGCTCGACCTGTCGCTGCAGTGCTATGGCGACGCATGGCAGCCGGTGTTTCCGCTGGACTTCGACTACGTGCGCGCCGAGATGCACGGCAAGCTCGCCAACATCGTCGCGCCCAACGAGGTGGTGATCAACACCACGCTGCAGATCGAGTTCGGCCCCGTCGGCGGCTTCCTGCACGTGTGCATTCCCTACTCGATGATCGAGCCGATCCGCGACCTGCTGTCCAACCCGATACAGGACGAGGTCGAGGTCGACAAGCGCTGGGTCAAGCAGATGTCGCGCCAGATGCAGGCCGCCGACGTCGAGCTGGTGGCCGACTTCGTGACCATGCCATCGACGCTGGGCGAAGTGATGAAGCTGCAGATCGGCGACGTGATTCCCATCGAGCTGCCCGAGACGGTCGTCGCCAAGGTCGGCGGCGTGCCGGTGATGGAGTGCGGCTACGGCACCTCCAACGAGCGCTATGCGCTGCGCGTGCAACACATGATCTCCCACCAAGACAGCGATTTGAAGAACGACCATGACTGACAACACCTCTTCCGGCAGCAGCGACGCGGACGACTGGGCCAGCGCCCTGGCCGAGCAGACGGCCGCCTCGGCCCCTGCCGCATCCGAACCCGCCCCCGCACCCACATTCGCGCCAGCCACCGCGCAGGTCTTCCAGCAGATCCAGGACGCGCCGCCCCCCGCGCACTCGTCCTCCACGCCGGTCGACATCGCGCGCGTGCTCGACGTGCCGGTGCAGCTCACCGCCGAGATCGGCCGCACGCGCATCACCATCAAGAACCTGCTGCAGCTGTCGCAGGGCTCGGTGGTGGAGCTCGACGGCCTGGCCGGCCAGCCGCTGGACGTACTGATCAACGGCTACCTCATTGCGCAAGGCGAAGTGGTTGTGGTGAACGAGAAGTACGGCATTCGCCTGACCGACATCGTCACGCCCTCCGAGCGCATGCAGAAGCTCGCGCGCGCATGAGCCTTCCCACCGTGCCCACGCCCGTTCACGACGTGGCTCCGGCCGCCGTCGGCGCATCGGGCCTGCTGCAGGCCGGCTTCGGCATGGCGGCGGTGGTCGGCCTGATTTTTCTGTGCGCCTGGCTGGCGCGGCGCTTCGGCCTTCAGCGCCTGGGCAGCGGCCAACTGGTGAAGGTGGTGTCGAGCGCCGCGGTAGGCCAGCGCGAGCGCGTGGTCGTGGTGGAAGTGGGCGACACCTGGCTGGTGCTGGGCGTTACGCCGAGCCAGGTCAACACGCTGCACACGCTGCCGGCGCAGGCCTATGCGGCTGCTGCAGCCTCCGCGTCGCCATCGGTCGCACCCACACCTGTCGAACTCTTTGCCCGCAAGCTGCGTGAAGCCCTCTCGGGCAAGCCGCATCGTCCTGCCCCATGAAGAACCCCGCATTGCGCCGCGGCATGCGCGCCGCGCTGCTGTTGCTCGCCGCCACGCTGCTGCCCGCCGTTGCATGGACGCAGGGCCTGCCCGGCATCACCAGCACGCCCGGCCCCGGCGGTAGCCAGACCTGGTCGCTGAGCGTGCAGACCATGGTGCTGCTGACCTCGCTCACCTTCCTGCCCGCGCTGCTGCTGTCGATGACCAGCTTCACGCGCATCCTCATCGTGCTGGGCCTGCTGCGCACCGCCATCGGCACGCAGACCTCGCCGCCCAACCAGATTCTGGTGGGGCTGTCGCTCTTCCTCACCTTCTTCGTGATGTCACCGGTGCTCGACAAGGCCTACAACGAGGCCTACAAGCCCTTCTCCGAGAACAAGATCAGCGTCGACACCGCGCTGGAGCGCGGCATTGCGCCCTTCAAGACCTTCATGCTCAAGCAGACCCGCGAGAACGACCTGGCCCTGTTCGCCCGGCTCGCCAAGGTGCCCGAGATGCAGGGCCCCGAAGACGTGCCCTTGCGCATACTGCTGCCCTCCTTCGTCATCAGCGAGCTGAAGACCGCGTTCCAGATCGGCTTCACCATCTTCATACCGTTTCTCATCATCGACCTCGTGGTGGCCAGCGTGCTGATGTCCATGGGCATGATGATGGTGCCGCCTGCTTCCATTGCGCTGCCCTTCAAGCTGATGCTCTTCGTTCTGGCCGACGGCTGGCAACTGCTCATCGGCGCGCTCGCGCAAAGCTTCTACCTCTAGGTACGCAGAGATGAACCCCGAATCCGTCATGACCATGGGCTACAGGGCCATGGAAATCTCGCTGCTCATCGGCGCGCCGCTGCTGCTGGTGGCGCTGATCATCGGCCTGATAGTGAGCATCTTCCAGGCGGCCACGCAGATCAATGAAGCCACGCTGTCCTTCATTCCCAAGCTGCTGGCCGTGTTCGCGACGCTGGTGATTGCAGGGCCATGGATGTTGGACCGCATGCTCGACTACATCCGCGCGCTGTTCGCCGGCATTCCGCAAATGCTGGCGTGACGTGATTTGAGGTGACATGACCCCGTCAATCATCTCGGTCACCTCGGCCCAGCTCGAGGGCTGGATGATGGCCTTCCTCTGGCCCTTTGTGCGCATGCTCGCACTGGTGAGCACCGCGCCGATCTTCGGCGAAGCGTGGGTGCCGCGGCCCGTGAAAGTGGCCATTGCCGCCATGCTGGCCTTTGTGATCTCGCCCACCATCGGGGCGTTGCCCACGGTGCCGGTGGTGTCCGCCGGCGGCGTGTGGATCATCGTGCAGCAGGTGCTGATCGGCGTGGCCATGGGCTTCACCGTGCGGCTCGTGTTCACAGCCGTGCTGGCCGCGGGTGAATACATCGGCCTGCAGATGGGCTTGTCGTTCGCATCGTTCTTCGACCCGATGAGCCACGGCAGCACCATGGTGGTGTCGCGCCTGCTGAACATGCTGGCGATGCTGATCTTCCTGGCGCTCGACGGGCATCTGCTGATGGTGAATGCGCTGGCTGAGAGCTTTCAAACACTGCCGATTGCCGATGCGCCGCTTGCGTCTGGTGGGTGGATGTTCCTGGTGCTGGCCGGGGGCGACATCTTTGCCAGCGGGCTGATGCTGGCGCTGCCGCTGATTACCGCGCTGCTTACGCTGAACCTGGCCATGGGCATCCTGAACCGGGCATCGCCGCAGTTCAGCATTTTTGCGGTGGGCTTTCCGCTGACGCTGCTGGCGGGGATTTTCATGATGCAGCTGTTGATGCCGAATCTGGGGGCGTTTCTGGAGCCTCGGTTTGGGGAGGCTGTGGGGAACATGTTGCGGGTTACGCAGGGGTTGCGGCCCTGATTCGAAGGTGATGCAAAGGACCCGGATCGCATGAAGATCCAAACTGGTGCATCAAACTGATTAATCAAATGGCACGAGATCTGCTTGATCAGACGCATGCCATCTTCCACCGACATCAGCGAGCGCATCGTCGAGGCCGTCCTCGCCAAGAAGCTCGCACCGGGTGCCCGCCTCGGCGAACAGCAACTGTGCGATCTCTTCGATGCACCGCGCGCGGTGGTGCGCGAGGCGCTCACCACCTTGTCGGTTCGCGGCATGGTGAAGGCCAGCGCGCGTCGCGGGTGGTACCTGGTCGAGCTGTCGCTGGAGGAAGCCCAGGCCGCTTTTGACGCGCGCCTCGTGATCGAGACCGGCCTCATCCGGTGCAGCAAGCCTCTGGCCTCCAAGGCGCTGCAGCGGCTGCGCACGCACCTGAAGCGTCAGCGCGAAGCGGTCGAAGGCTCCGATGTGGGAGCGCGCAGCTTCCTGCTGGGGGACTTTCACGTCTGCCTGGCCGAATGCCTGGGGAACAGCGTGCTCGCGGCCACGGTTCGCGACCTCACCGCACGCACGATGCTGATCGCCTTGCGCTACCAGTCGGAAGACGAGGCTGCGCACTCCTTCAGCGAGCACAGCGCCATCGTCGAGGCGCTGGAAGCCGGCGACATGGCCCTGGCCGAACAGCGCGTCTTCGCCCACCTGTCGACCTGGCAACTCAAGCTGCGGGTGCCCGCAGACCAGACGCCCGACCCGTTGGCCGGGCTGCGGCTCGCGCTCACGCCATTGTCTGCGCCCCGGTGAAGCATCCCCTGCCACGCGCCCCCGATTTCCCTGCCGACTTCTTCTCAACGCCCATCCCAACCCTGGAGCACGCCACCATGTTCAGCAAACGCCACCTTTCCCTCGGCCTCGCAGCCGCCCTCACCTTTCTCGCAGCCGGTGCCTCGCACGCACAGAACGCGCTGGACACGATCACGAAGAGCAAGACGGTCCGGATCGCGATTCCCACCGACTTTCCGCCCTACGGCTCGGTCGGCCCGGACATGGCGCCCCAGGGGCTGGACATCGAAGTCGCGCGGCTGATCGCCGGCAAGCTCGGCGCCAAGGTCGAATTGATTCCGGTCTCGACGGCGAACCGCATCCCCTATCTGCAGACCAAGAAGGCCGACCTCGTGATCTCGACGCTGGGCAAGAACCCGGAGCGCGAAAAAGTCATCGACTTCACGGTGGCCTACTCGCCCTTCTTCATCGCAGTGTTCGGCCCGAAGACGCTGTCCGTGAAAGCGCCGGCTGAGCTCGCGGGCAAATCCATCTCCGTCACGCGCGGCTCCGTGGACGACGCGGAACTCACCAAGGTGGCGCCGGCCTCCGTGGAGTTGCGCCGCTTCGAGGACAACAACGCGACCATCTCGGCCTTTGTCGCCGGACAGACGCAGCTGGTGGCAACCAGCGCCCAGGTGGCGAGCACCATGATGGCGAAGAACCCGCAACTTGGAAGCGAGCTCAAGTTCGTGCTGAAGGATTCCCCGAACTTCGTCGGCGTGGCCAAGGGAGAGGACGCGCTGCGGCTCAAGGTCAACGAGATCTTGCTCGATGCGAAGAAGAGCGGCGAACTCGACAAGCTGGCCATCAAGTGGCTGGGCCGCCCCGCCGGCGATTTGCCGCAGTAAGGCGCTCCCACGACATGAATGAGCCATGGCGCCTCAGTGCGGCGCAGCTGACCGCCGGGTACGCAAAGCAGTTGTTCACGCCCCTCGACGCGCTGCAGGCGTGCCTGGCACGCACCGAGGCTTGCGAGCCGTCGCTCAACGCCTTCGTGGCACTCGACCGGGAAGGTGCGCGGCGCGCGGCGGCGTCCAGCACGGCACGCTGGGCCACCGGCCGGCCGCTGGGCCCGCTCGACGGCGTGCCAATGAGCGTCAAGGACAACATGCACGTCGCGGGTCTTCCCACGTCGTGGGGAAGCAGGCTGCTGCAGGGCTTTGTCGCATCGCACGACGAGCTGCCCGTGGCGCGCCTGCGTGCGGCGGGCGCCGTGCTGTTCGGCAAATCGAACCTGCCTGAATTCGCGATGCAGGGCTACACCTCCAACGCCCTGCACGGCACGACCCGCAACCCCTGGGACACCGCGCTGACGCCGGGCGGATCGTCGGGCGGTGCTGCGGCGGCAGTCGCGGCGGGCCTGGGGCCGCTAGCGCTGGCTACCGATGGCGGCGGCTCCATCCGGCGGCCTGCATCGCATTGCGGTCTTGTGGGATTCAAGCCTTCGCGCGGCCTCGTGCGCAGGGAGCGCGGCTTGCCCGAGATATTCCTCGACTACGAAGTGGCCGGCGGAATCGGTCGCTGCGTGAAAGACGTACAGCATCTGACGGAGGCGATCGCAGGGTCGCGCCTGGAGGCCGGCCGGCCCACGCCGTCTCGCATTCTTTTCGTGCCCCGTTTCGGCACCCATGCCGTCGACCCCAACATTGCCGCGTCGGTGCGTCGCGCGGCCGAGGGTTTCGCCACGTTGGGGCATGCGGTGGACGAAGCACAGCAGCAGGTGAACTGGTCGGAGGCGATCAACGCGCTGTGGCCGACACTTTCCAATGCAGGGCTCGCCTGGATGCTCCAGCGCGCATGGCAATGGCCCGAGTTCGGATTGCCCGAGGGCGTTCACCCGGATCTCTCACGCTGCGGCGCGGTCGCGCAGGCGAATTTCAACGCCGGCCTGAAGCTCGATGCATCCGGCCTGTTCGACGTGCTGGCGGAAGTGCGTGAGCTCGAGCGACAGATGGAAGTCGTCTTCGCCCGCTACGACTTCATCCTCACACCCGCGACGGCCGCCCTGCCCTGGCCCTGTGAACAGAGCCACCCCGAGCGGATAGCGGACACGGAAGTCGGCCCGCGCGGGCATGCCGTCTTCACCGCCTTCGCCAATGCCGCGGGCCTGCCGGCCATTGCATTGCCAAGCGCGCACGCAGAGGGCCTGCCGACCGGCATCCAGCTGGTCGCATCGGCCGGCCACGATGCCGAACTGCTGGCATTGGCCATGCAGTATGAGGAGGCCTTTCCATGGCCTGCGCTGTGGGACGAAGGGTTTCACTCAACGGGCTGAAATGAGGAGGTTCCACCCGGCATTTGGGTTGGAACTGCGGGCCGTAGGGGCATCGCGCTCGTTTCGATCGCAGATGTCTGCGTGGCTATACTGCGCCCGTCATGTCAAAAACAGGCGTGATCGGGATTGGCGTCCCGAGTAACTGCTGCGACGAAAGCCGCAGATTTCTTCGCAGAGACTCTGCGGCTTTGTCGTTCGTGCCTCCAGTTTTGGCGGCTCGAGCAGGGAGCCGCGAGGCTCGCCGGTTTGCGCAAGCAGTTCCCGGTACGCCAACCTGTTCGAGCTGCCGCCTCCAATTGGCGTTGGATGCGGTGGTTTATGCAAAACCGAACTGTTTGGAGGCCACTCGTGGCTAGCTGCACTCGCGCGTCCGCGCACGTCCCCCCATTTCCCGAATCCTCTGAGGCCGTCAGCGTTGAATCGCTTGCGCTACAGGCATGCGATGACATCGACAGCCTTCACGCTGTGCATCGTGCCTATGCGTGTCTTGAAAAACTCATCGTCCCGCAGGGTGTGAACGATACGGAAGAGGTTTATCCGACCCGCACCGAACTCAGCGCGCTGGTGCGGGTGGTCAATGAGGAACTGCAGCGGCGGATTGAAGCAGCCGACACCACGATGCAGTGTAAGCGTCCGGCCAACGCATCTTGAATCCGCCGGGAGGCCCGACCAGCATGGTGTCCACCAGACTCACAGGTGGACACCATTCAAGACTCCAAA
>NZ_FNOL01000019.1:0-145470 GCF_900106655.1 Variovorax sp. YR634 | reverse complement strand
TGATGCTGCTGGCGGCCATGGTGGTCATCGTGAACTTCGTGGTCGACGTGCTGTATGCCGTGATCGACCCGCGCATCAAGGCCAGCGACATATGAGCACTCTTGCTATTCCAAGTCCAGGCGCTGCGGCGCTCAAGGTCCCCGGCTTCTGGCAGCGCGCGCTGAAGCACCGAAGCTTCGTCATCGGCGGCGTGCTGGCCGCCCTGCTGCTCCTGGCCGCCCTCGTGTCCTTCGTGTGGACGCCATGGTCGCCCTATGCGATGGACATGCCGAACAAGATGCAGGCCCCTTCGGCCTCGCACTGGCTCGGCACCGATGCGTTCGGCCGCGACGTGGCTTCATTGCTGCTGGTCGGTGCGCGCGCGTCCATCCTCGTCGGCGTGATCGCAGTCGGTATTGGCCTGGTGGTCGGCACCGCCTTGGGCCTGCTCGCGGCTGCAAAACGCGGCTGGGTCGAAGAAGCGGTGATGCGGCTGTCGGACTTCACGCTGGCCTTCCCTGCAATCCTGTCGGCCATCATGATGACCGCCGTGTTCGGCGCGGGCATCGTGAATGCCATCGTGGCCATCGGCATCTACAACATTCCGACCTTCGCGCGCATCACGCGCGCCTCGGCCAACGCAATCTGGTCGCGCGAGTACGTGGCCGCCGCACGCGCCTGCGGCAAGGGCCCGTTCGCGATCACGATGCAGCACGTGCTGCCCAACATCTCGGCCGTGCTGATCGTGCAGATCACGATCCGCTTCGCCATTGCCATCCTGGCCGAAGCCGCCCTCTCCTACCTTGGCCTGGGCACGCAGCCGCCGCAACCCTCGTGGGGCCGCATGCTCAGCGAGGCGCAGACCCTCATGTTCCAGCAGCCGCTGCTGGCCGTCTTCCCCGGCATGGCGATCGCCCTCGCAGTGCTCGGGCTGAACCTCCTTGGCGACGGGCTGCGCGACTTGCTCGACCCCCGCCTCGCCAGAGCCCGGTAAGCGCCATGCCCCTCCTCGAAGTCAACAACCTCCAGATCGGCCTGCAGACCCAGCGTGGGCCGGCGCAGGCCGTGCGCGGCATTTCGTTCTCGCTGGAGCGCGGCGAAACGCTGGGCATCGTCGGTGAATCGGGCTGCGGCAAGTCGATCACCGTGATGTCGCTCATGGGCCTGCTGCCATCGAGCGCCAAGGTCGCGGGCAGCATCAAGCTCGACGGGCAGGAGCTCGTCGGCCTGCCCGAAAAGCAGATGTGCCAGATCCGCGGCAACCGCATCGGCATGATCTTCCAGGAGCCGATGACCGCGCTGAATCCGGTGCACACCATCGCGCGCCAGGTCGGCGAGCCACTGCAACTGCATCGCGGGCTGACGAAGGCGCAGGCGCGTAAGGAAGCACTGAGCCTGCTCGACCGCGTGGGCATTCCCGATGCGGCGTCTCGCCTCGACGCCTACCCACACCAGTTCTCCGGCGGGCAGCGTCAGCGCATCGGCATCGCGATGGCGCTCGCCTGCGGGCCCGACCTGCTGATTGCCGATGAGCCCACCACCGCACTCGACGTGACCATCCAGAAGCAGGTGCTCGACCTGATCCAGGGCCTGGTCAAGGAAATGGGCATGGCGATGATCCTGATCTCGCACGATCTCGGCGTGATCGCCAACAGCGTGCAGCGCATGCTTGTGATGTACGGCGGCAGCGCAGTGGAGAGCGGCCCGACCGACACGGTCTTTGCCGGCCGTGCACATCCCTACACACGCGGCTTGTTCGCTGCGCGGCCCGCCATCGGCGCAGTGCGCGCCGGCCGCTTGCCGACCATTCGCGGCAGCGTACCCGAGCTGGTCGACATGCCGCGCGGCTGCGCCTTTGCCGGCCGCTGCGCTCACACCATCGACCTGTGCCAAAGCACGCGACCCAAAGCCACGATGCTGCCGAACGACCACACGGTGCGCTGCCTGCGGCTGGGCGAAATCGCCGCGTTGAATGCCAAGGCGGCCACCGCATGAGCAAGCCCATCACCGCCGGCCAGCCCCTGCTGGCCGTGAACAACCTCTACCGCCATTACGCGCTGCCGCGCGAGAAGCTCTTCGGCCCGCCACCCACCGTGAAGGCGCTCAACGGCGTGAGCTTCGAGGTGCAGGCCGGCAAGAGCGTGGGCATCGTCGGTGAATCGGGCTCGGGCAAGTCGACCATCGCTCGCCTCGTGATGGCGCTCGACACACCCACCTCGGGCAGCGTGCGCCTCGAAGGTCGCGATCTGCATGCACTGCCCAAGGCCGAGCTGCGCACCGCGCGGCGCGATTTCCAGATGGTGTTCCAGGACCCCTATGGCTCGCTCGACCCGCGCCAGACGGTCGCACGCATCGTCGCCGAGCCGCTCGAAGCACTGGCCGAGACCAGCCGCGCCGTGCAGCGCGAACGCGCTTCCGAAGCATTGGCAGCGGTCGGCCTGCGCACAACAGACATGGACAAGTACCCGCACGAGTTCTCGGGCGGACAGCGCCAGCGCATCGCGATTGCGCGCGCGCTCATCACGCGCCCCAAGCTCATAGTCGCCGACGAACCCGTCAGCGCGCTCGACGTGTCGGTGCAGGCGCAAGTGCTCAACCTCATGCAGGACCTGCAGCAGCAGTTCGGCATCAGCTATCTGCTCATCAGTCACGACCTCGCGGTGGTCAACCACCTGTGCGACGAGGTCTGCGTGGTCTTCAAGGGCCGCATCGTCGAACGAGGCCGCCCGGCCGACCTGTTCCAGCACGCCCAGCACGAATACACGCGCACCCTGCTTTCCGCCGTTCTGCACACGCCGTCCCGCTAGCCGGGCAAGGCTTTCTTTTCCTCCACCCTCACCTCCAGGAACTATCGAATGTTGAAGCGACGCACACTCATGACTTCCGCCATGGCCGCGGCAATCCCGGGTGTCTTCCTGCCCCAGGCGCGCGCGCAGGCCGGCAAGAACACGCTGACGATCGGCATGCCGCTCGAACCGCCAGGTCTGGACCCGACGAGCGGCGCCGCATCGGCCATCGCGGAGATCACGCAGTACAACATCTTCGAGACGCTCACCAAGGTGAACGCCGACGGCTCGGTCACGCCGATGCTGGCCGAGAGCTGGACGTCGTCGCCCGACATGAAGACCTTCGTCTTCAAGCTGCGCAAGGGCGTGCGCTTCGAGAACGGCCAGCCCTTCAACGCGTCGGTGGTGAAGTTCTCGTTCGACCGCGCAGGTGGCGCCAAGAGCACCAACAAGGACAAGCGCTTCTTCAGCGAGATCGGCACCGTGGTGCTCGACGAGTACATGGTGGGCGTGAACAGCACGCTGCCCAACCCCGACCTGCCGTTCATGCTGGGCCAGTCGACCGCCTGCATCGTCGAGCCCAAGAGCGCCGAGACCAACGTCACTGCGCCAGTCGGCACCGGCCCGTACAAGCTGAGCGCATGGCAGCGCGGCGCCTCGTGCACGCTGGTGAAGTCGCCGACCTATCGCGACCCGAATCTTGCGAAGACCGAGAAGTTCGTCTTCCGATTCATGTCTGATACGGCCGCGCAGACCGCCGCGCTGCTGTCGAATGACATCGACATCTTCCCGCGCGCGGGCACGCGCTCGGTGAGCCAGTTCAAGGGCAACCCGCGCTTCCAGGTGATCGAGGTCGGCACGCGCGGCAAGGTGATCCTGACGATCAACAACCGCAAGAAGCCGCTGGACGACGTGCGCGTGCGCCGCGCCATCCTCGCGGCCATCGACCGCAACGCCATCGTCCAGGGCGCGGCGGACGGCTTCGGCAGGCCCATCGGCAGCCACTACGCATTGGGCGCGCCGGGCTTCATCGACACCACGGCGATGAACCCCTACGACATCGAGAAGGCGAAGAAGCTGCTGGCCGAGGCCGGCGTGAAGACGCCGCTCGAACTGCGCCTGCAGCTGCCACCGCCTTCGTATGCACGCCAGGGCGGCGAGATGATCGCGGCGCAACTGGCGCAGATCGGCATCAACGTGAAGATCCAGAACGTCGAGTGGGCCCAGTGGCTCAGCGGCACCTTCGGCGGCGCGCACGACTTCGACCTGACCATGGTCGCGCACGTGGAGCCCTTCGACCTTGTGAAGTACACCGAGCCCGACTACTACTGGGGCTACGACTCGAAGAAGTTCCGCGACCTGTTCGTCAGCATCCAGAACGAAGAGAACAAGAAGCGCCGCGCCGATCTGCTGGCCGAGGCACAGCGCCAGCTGGCAACCGACGCCGTCAACGGCTTCCTGTACCAGGCGGTGTTCCCGACCATCGCACGCAAGGAAGTGAAGGGCCTGTGGCCGAGCATGCCGATCGTGGTGAACGACCTGGCCGCAATCTCGTGGAGTTGATGCGATGACCAAGCCCCTGTACTCCCTGAGCGTGCAGGAGCTGCACGCGGCCTACGCCGCCAAGGAGCTCTCGCCGGTGGAAGTGGTGCGCTCGGTCAACGAGCGCATCGCGGCCTACGAACCCGAGCTGCACGCGACCTGGCTCTTCCGCCCCGAGCTTGCGCTCGAGCAGGCCCGCGCCTCCGAGGCGCGCTGGCTGGCCGGCAAGCCACGCGGCACGCTCGACGGCGTGCCCGTGACCATCAAGGACAACCTCGCGACCGAAGGCGACCCGATGCCGCTGGGCACCGCCGCCTACGACCTCGTGCCGATGACGCAGGACTCCCCTCCGGCCGCGCGCCTGAAGGAAGACGGCACGGTGCTGGTCGCCAAGACCACCATGCCCGACCTGGGCATGCTGTCGTCGGGCCTGTCGAGCTTTCATGAACTCTCGCGCAACCCGTGGGACCTGTCACGCACGCCGGGCGGCTCCAGCGCGGGTGCCGGTGCAGCGGCTGCCGCAGGCTACGGCCCGCTGCACGTGGGCACCGACATCGGCGGCTCGCTGCGCCTGCCGGCCAGCTGGTGCGGCATCTACACGCTCAAGCCCAGCTTCGGCCGCATTCCGCTGAGCACGCCCTACATGGGCCGCTGCGCCGGACCGATGACGCGCACGGTGGCCGACTCGGCGCTGATGATGGCCTCGGTCGCACAGCCCGACGACCGCGATTATTCGGAACTGCCGGCGCCGGGCATCGACTGGACGGCCTTCGAAGTCGACCCGTCGTTCATCAAGGGCAAGCGCGTGGCGCTGCACATGGACGCGGGCTGCGGCCTGCCGCTGGACCCGCAGATCGCCGAGGCGGTGCGCCGCGCTGCGAAGCGCATCGAGGCGGCCGGCGCGCTGGTGGAAGAAATCAAGCCCTTCATGACGCCAAAGATGCTGCAGGGCATGGACCACTTCTGGCGCATGCGCTCGTGCATCGACATGCAGGCGATGACGCCGGAGAGGCGCGCGAAGATCCTGCCGTACATCCGCGACTGGGCCGAGAGCGCGGCCGGGTTCTCCGGCGCGCACATCTTCGAGGCCTACAGCCAGTTCATCGCCACGCGTGCGGCCACCGTTGCCGCCACCAAGGGCTACGACTTCGTGATCTCGCCGGTGTCGCCCAACATGCCCGCGCCGGCGGACCATGCCTCGCCGACCAACGACCCGATGCTGCCGCTGGAGCACATCGGCTTCACGGTGCCCTACAACATGTCGGAGCAGCCTGCCGCCTCGATCAACTGCGGCTACTCGGCCGAGGGCCTGCCCATCGGCCTGCAGATTGCCGGGCGCCGTTTCGACGACCTGGGCGTGCTGCAGTTCAGCCGCGCCTTCGAGCAGATCCGCGAAGCACAACACCCCTGGCCGGAACCCAAGTGACCGGCCGCAAGGAGACAAAGCAAATGAACGCAACCCACTACATCGACGGCCGCCACGTGCCGTCCGAAGGCAACGCCACCATCGACGTGATCGACCCGAGCGATGGCCAGAAATTCGGCCAGATCGCGCGCGGCACCGCCGCCGACGTGGACACGGCCGTGCGCGCCGCGCGCAAGGCAATGGGCGAGAACTTCGACGGCCCCTGGGGCGCGATGACCGCGCTGGAGCGCGGCCGCCTGCTCGCCAAGCTGGGCGCCGCCGTGATGCAGCACCACGAAGAGCTCGCGCAGCTCGAAGCCCGCGACACCGGCAAGGCGCTACGCGTGGCGCGCAACGACGCGACCGCGCTGGCCCGCTACATGGAGTACTACGCCGGCGCCTGCGACAAGCTGCACGGCGACACCCTGCCCTACGAGCGCGGCTACACCGTGCTGACGGTGCGCATTCCGCACGGCGTGACGGGCCACATCATTCCCTGGAACTACCCGATGCAGATCGCGGGCCGCAGCGTTGGCGCCTCGCTCGCCGCGGGCAACGCCTGTGTGGTGAAGCCGGCGGAAGACGCGAGCCTGTCGCTGCTGCGCCTGGCGGAGATTGCGACTGAGGTCGGCTTTCCGGCCGGCGCGCTCAACGTGGTGACGGGCTACGGCAAGGAAGCCGGTGCGGCGCTGTGTGCGCACCCGGGCATCGACCACATCTCGTTCACCGGCTCGACCATGACCGGCCGCAGCGTGGGCCTGGCCGCGGCCGAGCGCCACTGCCCGGTGACGCTGGAGCTGGGCGGCAAGTCGCCGCAGATCGTGTTCGCCGACGCCGACCTCGACGCGGCCGAGCCAGTGCTGCTCAACGCCATCATCCAGAACGCCGGCCAGACCTGCTCGGCGGGCAGCCGCGTGCTGGTGGAGCAATCGGTCTACGAAGAGGTGGTGCAGCGGCTCGCGAAGCGCTTCATGGCCGTGCGCGCGGGCACGCCCGCCGAAGACCTGGACATGGGTCCGCTCATCAACGAGAAGCAGTTTCGCCAGGTGCGCGACATGGTCTCGACGGCCGAGGCGAATGGCCTGAAGGTGGCGGCGCGCGGCACGGTGTCGCCCAACGCATCGGCTACCGGCTACTACCAGGAGGCCGTGCTGTTCCGCGACGTGCCGCACGACAGCGACCTGGCGCAGCGCGAAATCTTCGGCCCCGTACTGGTCGTGATGCCCTTCTCCGATGAGGCCGAGGCAGTGCGCCTGGCCAACGGCACGGACTTCGGACTGGTGGCCGGCGTGTGGACCCGCGATGGCGCGCGCCAGCTCCGCATGGCGCACAAGCTGCACTGCGGCCAGGTCTTCGTCAACAATTACGGTGCGGCGGGTGGTGTAGAACTGCCTTTCGGCGGCGTGAAATCGAGCGGCTTCGGCCGCGAGAAGGGCTTCGAGGCCCTGCTCGGATTCACGACCCTCAAGACCATCGCCATCAAGCACGGATGAAGACAACACATGACAACCACTGAACAGCAAACGCCGCGCAAAGTCGGCCTCGTCGGCGTCGGCCTGATGGGCCACGGCATTGCCAGCAATATCGTCAAGCACGGCCACCAGCTCACCGTGCTGGAGCACGCGGGCAACCAACCCATCGATGGCCTGCTGAAGGCCGGCGCCACTTCGGTGAAGGACGTGGCCGCGCTTGCTGCGCAGGTCGACGTGCTGATCCTCTGCGTAACCGGCACGCCGCAGGTCGAGGCCGTGATGCTCGGCGACAAGGGCGCATTGACTGCGCTGCGCCCCGGCACGGTGGTAATCGACTGCTCGACGGCCGTGCCCGCCTCCACCGCCAAGGTGGCGGAAGCGGTGAGCGCCAAGGGCGGCAAGTTCATCGATGCGCCGATGACCCGCACCGCGAAGGAAGCCGCCGAAGGCCGCCTGAACCTGCTGGTGGGTGGCGACGCCGAGGTGCTGGCCTCGTGCCTGCCGTTGCTGCGCTGCTTTGCCGAGAACGTCACGCACGTGGGCGGCATCGGCGCGGGCCATGCGATGAAGCTGCTGCACAACTTCGTGTCGCTGGGCACCGTGGCGCTGCTGTGCGAGGCTGCTGCCTGTGCCGAGCGCGCGGGCGTGAAGCCCGAAGTGTTTGTCGACGTGCTCGCCAAGGGCGGCGGCAACGGTGTGGCACTGGAACGCGTCAAGCCCAAGCTGCTGACTGGCAGCACCGATTCGCTGAAGTTCTCGATGGCCAATGCCAAGAAGGACCTGGGGTACTACAACGACATGGCGGAGCAGTCTTCTTCCAGTCATGGCATTGCGCAGGCTGTCGATGCGCTGCTGACGCAGGGTGTCGAGAAGTTCGGGCCTGACCGGATGGTGCTTGATCTGGTCGAAGCGCTGCGCTGATTTCTTGTTGCGTTCTGTGCGCCGTTGTTCAGGGCGCGTGCACAGGACACCGGGTACTCCCCTCCGCGAATGTCCCCCGGGGCTGCGCCCCTCCTCCTTTATTTCGCTGCGGGGAGCACCCGATGCCCTGCGCACGATGAGCGCGGCTGTGGCGTTGGCGGTTCGACCGCTGCGGCGAAGGGCTGGCGTCGGCCACGGTCGACATTGGTATGACTGCGTTCGATGCCCGCTTCAGACTGCAAAGCAGACATCCGTAACGGTCGGGTGGACGGCAGCACAGGGCCCATGGCAGACACCAAGCCTTCCCGAAAGCGGTCACTTAAACGGAGCGGCCGAAATGGGCCTCAAAGCGGTTTGACGGCAACGCCATCACCAGCCCTGGCGATCCAGCCGAGGTGCGGTTACCAGGCGGAGATTCGGGGCTGATCGTGGAACCATCGGTCAAGGGGCTGTGACGTTGGCATTTCACAGGACGCCTCACCTACTCGCCGAACCAGAACACGAGCCACGCGCCGACAAAGGCGAGTGCCACCAGCATGTCGAAAGTCTCGCGCCACTACAAAGAGACGCGCACGCCCAATGAGCGAATAGCAGACAACATTTTTCCCCTTCATCTTCTCCGCGAACGCCCCCTCGGTTGAGCTCGCCTTACCCTTCCCTGGGCAGTCAATACGAAGATAGTCTCCCCTCCACGGCTTCATCACGCTCGCTGTTTTGAAGAAGGTTCTGAGCCAGGTCGTTCAGACAGCGAAATGCAGTAGGCGCAACGTCCGCGGTCAGGTGTGCGGCACTCGCAGGACATAGGCGCCACGGTCCTGCTCGACAGGGGGAGCATCGGACCCGTGCAGTAACCACGAAGGCCCGCGCACCGGTCCGTGTGCCCCCAGGACCTTCGCTCAGGTGCCCAAGATGGAGATCGAACCGCTCGACTGCACTCACTGATCCTCCAGCACAAAGACCCCAACGTCCTTCGTTGAAGCTGGTCTCATGGAGACGTCGTTTCATAGTCAGGAAGTATTCAGAATTTCACCCCAATATCGATCCTGAAAGTACTGCTTTTGCCCCCGGACTTCACCCCGACCCCATTCAAGGGGGGCGGGAGTCCGAAAGCGATCTGGAGGGTGTGATGCACGCAACCAGCATGAGTTCTGTCGGGACCTCGGAAACGACATACCGCGTGTGGATGGACGATCCCGGGAACTTCTCTACCCAGAGGATCACGCCGATGCACCACAACTTTCACGAGCACCCCTTGTTTCAAGTGCCCGAACTTGTGAAGCTCGGGATTGAACTCTCGAAGACGGACCAATGCAGGTTCATGAGTCCGGACAGAACGGTCTCGTCCTCGCTCGCGCACGACAACCGGCATCCCGACGGGCGCAGCATCGAGGAATTCTTCCAACGCATGGAAGAGCCGGGTTCGTCGGTTGCCTTCTACAACATCGAGGTCATCCCTCGCTATCAGGCGCTCCTGATGCTGGTGGTGAACTCCATGCGCTCCCTCGTGGAGCGCGAGCAACCGCACATCTTCAGGGTGAATGGATTCGTCTTCTTCTCTGCCCCGCCTTCCGTCACGCCCTTTCACATCGATCGCGAGAACAACTTCTGGCTGCAGTTGCATGGGCACAAGCTCCTCAACGTATGGGATCACCGCGATCGCAGCATCGTGCCGGCCGATGCCGTGGAGGACTTCATCGTCACGCAGTCGCTCAAGAAAGTGCGCTTCGATGAAACCTTCCTGCCGCGCGGACAGGAGTTCGATGCACACCCGGGGGATGCCGTGTACTTCCCGAGCACCTCGCCCCACATGACGAGATCCTTGGTTGACCGAACCACCGCTGGCAATCGCCTGTCGATCTCGATCGGGGTGACCTTCTACACCGCAGTCACGCGCGAGGTGGCCCGCATTCATCAGGTGAACCGGCTGATGCGAAAGTGCGGCCTGTCACCCTCGTACCCGGGAGAGTCGCCGACCGCGGACGCAGTCAAATCGACCGTTGGCGGTGTGGTCGGCGCCGGGCGCGCGCGGCTCGGTGCCGCGCGCGCCCGATTCATCAGCCTGACCACGACCCGACGCTTGAAGCACATCCCGCCTCCGGGCTCCTACTGAAGAACGGGCCTGCAGGAGCGGGCCAAATACCATCCAGCGTCTTGCGAGGGCGCTGCGAACGTCCGCTGTGCGGTGAATCAGAGCTCGGTGACGAAGGACTGGTTCTGGCCGGACTCGGAAGTCTAGCCTCGAGCAGCGACAGTCCGCTTCCGCCCTGCAAAGCGGATGCTCGCATTGTCTGTAGACGATCAGCATGGAGCGCATGGCTGATACCGAGGCCTATCCACAAGCAGCCTCAACCAAACCGAATTCCCTCCATCACGAAGGCTTCAGCCGTCGTACCCCAAAGAACCCGTTCGCCAGGCGGGCTGCGAAACCCGCAGCCCGCAGACCAGCCGCTAACCGCCGGTCTCAGGCGCCCCACGTCGCGCCTTCTCGCTCAGCTGAAACAGCTCCCCCGCCTTGCGAGCAAGTTCAGCCGCAAGCCAAAGCAGGTTGTCCAATCGTCGAGGCCCATCCCCGCTGCACCAGTCGATGTCTTCCCCGTGGCAGACCCACAGGAGAGCTTCAA
Source organism: Variovorax sp. YR634 (assembly GCF_900106655.1). Lineage (NCBI taxonomy): Bacteria > Pseudomonadati > Pseudomonadota > Betaproteobacteria > Burkholderiales > Comamonadaceae > Variovorax > Variovorax sp. YR634. The sequence continues at coordinate 134,744 of NZ_FNOL01000019.1, read as the reverse complement.
GTTGAGAGAGGGTGTTTTCGAGAAGATCCGCCGGGTCTTGGGCGTTGTCTTCGGAAGCTACCGGCGTGCGAGGCCGGGCTATAGTCTTGGTAGCCATTTTTGTGCGTTCCTTCCAAGGTGTTGCACGAACTTGGTTAGACGGCTGGGGTGCTCGTAACACCTCGGCCGTCGCCTTTTGATACCTCGCATCTGCATCGCTGCTTTCGCACCGACGACCTGCCGCGAGGCAAGCAGCCTTCAAACATCTCGGTGGTTGTGTGTGTTGCGCCTTTCTTCTCCCCTTGTTGGGGTATCGAGTGACAGGGGCATCCACTCTAGAGAAGAACCCGGCGAAATAGCCGTTCCATGCGGCACGAAGTCTCGGCGACCGCCAACAAATGCAGCTTCCGCAGCGGCTCTGAACGATCACGCCGATGGGGTGCCTTGCGCAGCGAAATAAAGGAGGAGGCCGCAGGCCGGGGGACATTCGCGGAGCAAGGTACCCCGTCGGCGTGAGCATCGCCCCGAATGAACCCGAGCCCAAGCCCTACGGCATCCCGCGCGCCAACAGATGGTCGACCAACCGGCGCTGCGGAAAACTCAACGCCTCCTGCCGCGTGCACAGATACATCCGTCGTGAAGCCCAAGCGTCGGTGAGGTTGATAAAGCGCAGCTTCATCTCCTTGCGATAAGTCACCGCAGCCCCCTCGGGCAGGATGCCCACGCCCATTCCCGCTTCGATCATCCGGCACACCGCCTCGAAGCTCTTCACGCGCACGCGCAGCTTCAACACCTTGCGCGCGCTCATGGCGGCGTCTTCCATCGTGCGGGAGATGGCGGAGTCGTCTTCCAGCCCCACGAAATCGAAGTCGAGCAATTCCTCGAACGACACCTCGCGCCCGCGCCACGGATGCTTCTGCCGCACGATGGCCACCAGCCGGTCGGTGCGGTAGGGAATGAAGTTGAGCGCCGGGTCGGCCGCCTCGCTGGTGATGACGCCCACGTCGGCCTGCCGGTCGCGAATCGCCTGCACGATGTAGACGCTGCGGTGCTCTTCCACGCTCACGCGGATCTCGGGGTAGCGCTGGCGAAAGCTCGCCACGTCGTCGGGCAAGAACTGGCCCATGGCCGAGGCATTGGCATGCAGCCGCACACGGCCGGTGGCGCCTTGGGCGTAGTCGGACAGGTCGGCCCGCATGCGATCGACGTCGCGCAGGATCTGGCGCGCATGCATGGCCAGCGATTCGCCGGCGCCAGTGGGCGTCACGCCCTTCGAGGTGCGGTTCAGCAGCGCAACGCCCAGGTGGCCTTCGAGAATGGACAGGCGGCGGCTCGCGGCCGACAGCACCATGTGGCTCTCGGCGGCGGCCTTCGACAGGCTGCCGTGCTCAATGGCGCGCAGGAAAAGCGCCAGCGAATCGAGGTCGGGTCTCATCGGGTTCTCGTCGTGCTGCGGGGGCCGCCATTGTCGGGCCAGCGGGCCGGCTCGAGACGGCCGAAATCCTTTCGGTCGATCGCACCTGCAAAAGACAGATCTTCCGTAAAGCGCCGCGCTTTGCCAAAACGAAGAAGCACTTTCAGAAGACAAGGCGGAAGAATCGTTGCTGCCTCGCCGTCTACCCCGGCGAGGCATCTCGCGAGCCGGCCCTCTACCGGGGCCACGCCCGCATTTCAACGAGTCCTACCCGGAGTCTTTTTCAGTCATGGCATCCCACGAACTGGCCAGCGTTGCGCTGGACGACAAATACACGGCCACCGAAGGCCGGATCTACCTCAGCGGCATCCAGGCGCTGGTGCGCCTCATGCTCGTGCAGAAATGGCGCGACCAGAAGGCGGGGCTGAACACCGCGGGCTTTGTCTCCGGCTACCGCGGCTCGCCGCTCGGCGGCCTGGACGAAGCGCTGTGGAAGGCGCAGCCGCAGCTCGAAGCCAACGCAGTCAAGTTCTTGCCCGGCGTGAATGAGGAGCTGGCCGCCACCGCCGTCTGGGGCACGCAGCAGGTGCACCTGACCGGCGAAAGCGCGGTCGATGGCGTCTTTGCCATGTGGTACGGCAAGGCACCCGGCGTGGACCGATGCGGCGACGTGTTCAAGCACATGAGCCATGCGGGCACCTCACCCAACGGCGGCATCCTGCTGGTGGCGGGCGACGACCACGGCGCGTCTTCTTCCACGCTGCCCAACCAGAGCGACCACCTGTTCGCCGCCTCGATGATCCCGATGCTCTACCCGCAGAGCGTGGAGGAATACATCGAGCTGGGCCTGCACGGCTTCGCGATGTCGCGCTTCGCGGGGCTGCCGGTGGGCTTCAAGGCGCTGGCCGACACGGTTGAATCTTCCGGCTCCATACCGGCCGGCGCGCTCGACGTGCACACGCGGCTGCCTTCGGACTTCGTGTTCCCGCCCGGCGGCGTGCACGCGCGCCTGTCGACCGACACGCTCGGCGTGCAGGCGCGCAAGCAGGAAGCGCTGATGCAGGACTACAAGATCTACGCCGCCATCGCCTATGCGCGCGCCAACCGGCTGAACCGCGTGACCATCGACTCGCCCAAGGCGCGGCTGGGCATCGTGGCCTCGGGCAAGTCGTACCGCGATGTGCTCGAAGCGCTGGAAGAACTCGGCATCGATGCAGACGAGGCCGCGCGCATCGGCATTCGCCTCTTCAAGGTGTCGATGCCGTGGCCGCTGGAGCCCGACTCGATCCGCGAGTTTGCCGACGGGCTCGAAGAGATTCTGGTGGTGGAAGAAAAGCGCCAGATAGTCGAGTACCAGCTCAAGGAGCATCTCTACAACTGGCGCGAAGACGTGCGCCCGCGCGTGATCGGCAAGTTCGACGAACAAGGCGAGTGGGTGCATCCGCGTGGCCGCTGGCTGCTGCCGGCAACGGCCGATTTCTCGGTGGCGCAGATCGCGCGCGTGATCGCAGGGCGCGTGGCGCGCTTTCACACCAGCGACCGCATCCGCATGCGGCTCGCCATTCTTGACGCGAAGGACGTGGTGCTGGGCAAGGCCGTGGCCACGCCCTCGCGGCCAGCCTGGTACTGCTCGGGCTGCCCGCACAACACCTCGACCAAGGTGCCCGAAGGCAGCCTCGCGCTGGCCGGCATCGGCTGCCACGTGATGGCGACGGCCATCTACCCCGAGCACAACAAGACGACCACGCACATGGGCGGCGAAGGTGCCCCATGGCTGGGGCAGGCGTGGTTCTCCAAGCGCAAGCACGTGTTCGCGAACCTCGGCGACGGCACGTACTACCACTCGGGCTCGCTCGCCATCCGCGCAGCCGTGGCAGCGGGTGTGAGCATTACCTACAAGATCCTCTACAACGACGCGGTCGCGATGACGGGCGGGCAACCGGTCGACGGGCCCATCACCGTGCCGCGCATCGCACACCAGATGGCGGCCGAGGGCGTGAAGCGCCTTGCGCTGGTGGCCGAAGACCCGACGCGCTGGGCCGACCGCAGCGTGCTGCCGCCGGAGCGCGACGGCTTCATGCTCACCGTGCACCACCGCGACGACATGGACGCGGTGCAGCGCGAGTTGCGCGAGTTCGAGGGCGTGTCGGTGCTCATCTACGACCAGGTGTGCGCAGCCGAGAAGCGCCGCCGCCGCAAGAAGGGCGAGTTTCCGCAGGCCGCGCGGCGCGTGTTCATCAACGACGCGGTGTGCGAAGGCTGCGGCGATTGCGGCGAGCAGTCGAACTGCACCGCGCTGCTGCCCAAGCAGACCGACCTGGGCCTGAAGCGCAGCGTGGACCAGAGCGCGTGCAATGCCGACGAGTCGTGCATCAAGGGCTTCTGCCCGAGCTTCGTGACGGTGGAAGGCGTGAAGCCGCGCAAGCAGGCGCCGGTGGCAGCAAAGGCTCCGGCGGAAGAAGCCGCCCTGCCCGATCCGGCACCGCTCGCGCTCGAAGGCATGCACAACATCCTGATCACCGGCATCGGCGGTACGGGCGTCATCACCATCGGCGCACTGATCGGCATGGCGGCGCACCTCGAGGGCAAGGGCGTGAGCGTGCTCGACATGACGGGCATGTCGCAGAAGAACGGCTCGGTAACGTCGCACGTGCGCATCGCGCGCGACGCGGCGCAGCTGAAGGCGCAGCGCATTCCTACCGGCGAGGCCGACCTGATCCTGGGCTGCGACATGCTCACAGCTGGCGCGCCCGATGCCATCGCGCGCATGCGGCCGGGGCGCACCTATGCGCTGGTCAACACCTTCGAGCAGCCGACGGGGCATTTCGCGCAGCAACCCGACTGGGAGTTTCCGGCCGCGCAGGTGCGCGCTCTGATCGAGGAATCGGTCGAAGCCCGCGCGGACTTCATCGATGCGACGCAGCTTGCAACGCGGCTCATGGGCGATGCGATTGCGGCAAACCTGTTCCTGCTGGGCTTTGCGTTCCAGAAGGGCTTTGTGCCGCTGTCCGCCGAGGCATTGAACAAGGCCATCGAGATCAACGGCGTAGCCGTGAAGGCGAACCAGGCTGCGTTCCGCTGGGGCCGCAAGGCGGCGCTGGATCTTGCGGCTGTGACGCGCGAAGCGGCGCCTTCGAAGGTGGTGGCGCTGCAGCGGCCGCAGAGCTTCGAGGCGCTGGTGGCGGACCGCACCGCATTCCTCACGGCGTACCAGAACGCGGCGTATGCGCAGCGCTATGCCGAGCTGGTGGAACGCGTGCGCGTCGTCGAACAACGCGAGCGCGGCAGCAGCGTGCTGGCGAAGGCCGTGGCATCGGGCCTGTTCAAGCTCATGGCCTACAAGGACGAGTACGAGGTTGCGCGGCTCTACACCGACAAGCGCTTCATGGAAAAGCTGGGCGAGCAGTTCGAAGGCAAGCCGGTGCTGCGCTTCCACCTCGCCCCGCCGGTGCTGGGCCGCCGCGATGCCGGGGGCCGCGCGGTGAAGACGAGCTTCGGGCCCTGGATGATGGGCGCGTTCCGCCTGCTCGCGAAGTTGCGCGGCCTGCGCGGCACGGCGCTCGACCCGTTTGGCCGTACCGCCGAACGGCGCATGGAGCGGCAGCTGATCGAGGACTACCGTGCGATGGTCGAAGACCTGCTCTCGCGCTTCGATCGCATCGACTTCGACACCGCGCTGTCGCTGGCACGGCTACCCGAGCAGATCCGCGGCTTCGGGCATGTGAAGGAAGAGAGCGTGGTGTCGGCGCGCGTGCGATGGGGTGCGCTGGTGAAGCAGCTGGACGTGGCGCCAGCCGCCCGTGCACGCACCCCGCAGCAGGCGCAACCCGTGGCGGCCTGAGCCCCGAGCCAGCGGCATTCGAGGGGGCCTGCCGGCGATCAGGGCAAAATTCTGATCGCCGCGCCGGTCGGCCCCTGTCTCTCATGCCGCCAATCACGCCCGCTCTTCCGCCACCCCCAACCCGCCAGCGCCGCCGCTACCGCGCGGCAGCCGCATGGGCAGCCGTACTCGCACTGGCGCTGCTGCTGATCGGCCTCGCAGCCCAATGGGCCGCGAGCCGCGAAGCTAACTTCCAAGCCGACTCGATCCGCCGCGCCATGGAAGTCCACGTGCTGGGCCTGCGCGATGCCGCCGGCAAGTACAGCTACCTCCCGTTCACGGCAAGCCTGCATCCGGACGTGCTGGCCGCGCTGGCCCATCCGCAAGACTCGGCGGTGAAGCAGCGCGCCAACCGCTACATCGAGGAAGTGAACCGCCAGGCGGGCTCTGATGCGCTCTACCTGATCGACCTGCAGGGCATGACGCTGGCGGCCAGCAACTGGGCAACGCCGCAGACCTTCGTCGGCGAGTCGTATGCCAACCGGCCCTACTTCATCGACGCCCGCGCGGGACGCAACGGCTTGTTCTACGGTGTGGGCCAGACGACCGGCGAGCCGGGGCTCTTCATTTCGGCACCGGTGCGGCCGGACGGCGGCGCGGTGCTGGGCGTGGTGACGGTCAAGGTCAGCCTGCGCCAGTTGCAGGATGCCTGGACCTTCGCGCGCGACCCCATCTTGCTGACCGACGCGCGCGGCATCGTGTTCCTGAGTTCGGTGCAGTCATGGATGTACCAGGCCACGCGAGCCCTGGGCGCCGCCGAGATCGAAGGCATGCGGCGCGACCAGCAGTACGGCGCGCGCACGAACTTTCCGGCGCTGCCGTGGAAGGTCGGTCGCGACGAAGGCGGGCCCGGCTACCTCGTGCGCACCGACCTCGGCGGCCAGCCGCGCCGCTTCCTGGCGGTGGACGAGCCGCTGCCCGATCTCGGCTGGACGCTGACGGTGATGGCCGACCATGCCGAAGTCACTCGCGCGCGCGAACGCGCCTGGATGCTGGGCCTGCTGTGTGCCAGCCTGCTGCTGCTAGGCGGCCTGTACTGGCAGCTGCGCGAACGCCGCTTCGCAGAGCAGCGCGATGCGCGGCGCGACCTGGAGCTGCGCGTGCGCGAGCGCACCCACGAACTCGACGAGGCCCACGCCTTCCGCAAGGCGATGGAAGATTCGCTGCTGGTGGGCATGCGCGCGCGCGACCTCGACGGCCGCATCATCTACGTCAACCTGGCCTTCTGCGAAATGACCGGCTACGGCGCCGACGAACTGCTCGGCCGGCTGCCGCCCTACCCCTACTGGCACCCTGACGACGTGACACTGCACTGGCGCCACTACGACGCCATGATGAGCGGCGAGCCCGCACATGCGGGCTTCGAGTCGCGCCTGCGGCACCGCGACGGGCACGAGGTGATCACCATGGTCTACACCGCCGCGCTGATCGACGCCGACGGCAAGCACAGCGGCTGGATGAGCTCGGTGGTGGACATCACCGAGCAGAAGCGCGCCGAACTGCGCCAGCGCCAGAACGACGAACAGCTGCAGCACGCCCAGCGCCTGGCCAGCCTCGGCGAGATGGCCTCCACGCTGGCCCACGAGCTGAACCAGCCGCTGATGGCGCTGAGCAATTTCGCGAGCGCTGCCAAGGCTTTTGCAGAGCAAGGCAACCAGTCGCTGCTGGTCAGCAGCCTCGACGAGACCATGGCCCAGGCCCAGCGCAGCGCCGAGATCGTGCGGCGCATACGCGGCTTCGTGCGCCAGCGCACCGCCGGCACCGAAGACTGCGTCGTGGCGGCGCTGGTCAGCAACGCGCTGGCGCTGCTGCAGGGCGAGATGCGCATGCGCCAGGCGCGCGCCGAGGTTCGCATACCGGCAGGGCTGCCCGAGGTGCGCGGCGACCGCGTGCTGCTCGAACAGGTGCTGCTGAACCTGCTGTCCAACAGCCTGCACGCCATGCAGGCCACGCCGCCGGAACAGCGGCTCGTGGAGATCGAGGCCGAGGTGCTCGAAGGGCGCATGCACATCCGCGTGGCCGACCGCGGGCCGGGCATCGACGCCGCGCTGGCCGAGCAGGTGTTCGCGCCCTTCTTCACCACCAAGACCGGCGGCCTGGGGCTGGGGCTGAACATCTGCCGCACCATCGTCGAGGCCCATCGCGGCCGGCTGTCCTTTGCCAACCGGGCCGGCGGTGGCACAGTTTTCACCCTCGAACTGGAAATCACACCCCCATGAACGCCATGAGCGCTCTTGCCAACAACCTGTGCGTGGTGGACGACGACGAGGCCGTGCGCCGCTCGTTGGGCCTGCTGCTGCTGTCGCGCGGCTATGCGGTGCAGACCTTTGCCTCGGGCGAGGCCTTCTTGGCCGGCGCCGATTTGCAGCGCGCGGGCTGCGTGATCCTGGACCTGCGCATGGACGGCATGAGCGGCCTGCAGGTGTTCGATGCGCTGCGCGCACAAGACAGCCCGCTGGTGGTGATCTTCCTGTCCGGCCACGGCGACATACCGATGGCCGTCGAGGCCGTGCAGAACGGCGCCTTCGGCTGGCTCGAAAAGCCCTGCAACGACGAGCGCCTGCTCGACAGCATCGCCAAAGCCTTGAAGCAAGCCGGCGAGATCGCCGCGCGCCGGCAGGCCCGCCAGGCCGCGCAGGCACTGTGGGACAAGCTGACGCCGCGCGAGATGCAGGTGGCCCGGCTGGTGGCCGAGGGCAAGCCCAACAAGCAGATCGCGCAGGAGCTCGCGCCGCTGGAGCAGCGCACCGTGGAAACCCACCGCGCGCATGTGTTCGCCAAGCTGGGGCTGGCGAACAGCCATCAGTTGGACCGATTCCTGCGGGAACACGCGCTGTAGCAACCCGACTGGAAGCAAGGGGGGCCCAATGCGCGAGCCCATGGCAGGACCGGAAGTGGCTCGGCGAGCTTCTTGCTTGACCTCATCGCTGCAGCCAGTCGCGTTGCGCAGGAGGTCTCCGATGCCGAACTTTTACTTGCCGCTCTCTGGCAATGTGCGCCAGGAAATCAATCCCTGGACTTGGTTTACCAAGATCGCCAATGGGCAGCTTGGGTTCATCAACATCAATATGGGCAAGTCGTCAGACCCTGCTCTGGAGCAGCAGATTCTGGATGACGTCGGAAGCTACGGACGGCAGATTGGACAACTCGGTGATGCGCTGGAGGCGGTTCTCGCGCACATGAAGACCGACACCTGGGAGCCCAAGGCCAAGGAAGCGGTAGATGCCTTCAGATTCCAGCTCGCCGAGATTCGCCGGCTGAAGCAGAGCCGGGCTGACAACAAGACCTGACATTTCTCGACGGCATATCGAACTGACCTGGGGCGGGCTTTGCGACGTCTTCTGGTCCGGGGACCTCACCAAGGCCGTGCCGTTTCAGTGTCGCTGCATCGCAGCGCTGCTCTCGAGTTGATGGCAAATTTCGGCGAGGACCAAGCGTTCGCAGCGCCTATGCTAGGCGGTCAAGAACAAGTCCCCTCCCCGGCCACTGCCGCGAGACAACCCGACCATGCAATCGACCGGAACCCTGCGCGGCATCGCCGCGATGCTGTTGGCTTGCGCCTTCTTTGCCTGCATGGACGCGCTGCTCAAGAACCTGGCCGGGCACTACCCGCCGGTGCAGGTGATGGCACTGCGCGGTCTCACGGCTCTGCCCCTGGTGTGCCTGTACATCGCCTGGCGGCGCGAGGCGGCCGGCGTTTTCAGCCGCCGGCTGCGTTGGCGCCTGCACCTGCTGCGCACCGCGCTGAACATGACGATGCTCGTGCTCTTCGTCCATGGCCTGAAGACCCTGGGCCTGGCAGAGGCCTACACACTCACGTTCATCGCTCCGATGCTGATGGTGCTCATCGCCGTGCCGATGCTGGGCGAGTCGGTCCAGCCTCGGCACTGGATCGCGATCGGGCTGGGCTTCATCGGTGTCGTGATCGCACTGCGGCCCGAGCAGGGGGCCTTCCTCTCGGTGGGTGCTCTGGCGATTCTGGTGGCCGCAGTCTGCTATGCGCTGTCGAACATGCTGGGCCGGCTCATCAGCCGCACCGAATCGAGCGCCGCGCTGGTCTTCTGGACTACGGCCGGCATGGCAGTGGGCGGCGGTCTGCTATCGGCGCCGCAATGGGTGCCAATCCAGGCTGAACACACGTGGGTGCTTGCGGGTTTGGCCATCAGCGGCTTTCTGGGCCAGATGGCTATCGCCGAGGCCTTCCGTCACGGCCAGGCCGCCGCCATCGCCCCCTTCGAATACAGCGCCCTGGCATGGGCGCTTGTGCTGGACTGGGTGTTCTGGCAGGCCGCGCCCGATGCATGGACGCTGGGCGGCGGTGCATTGATCGTTGCGAGCGGACTGTGGCTGGCGCGAAGCGAGGCGCCAAAATCTGCTCGGCCAAAGAGGCAGGCCACCTGATCCGCGGCGAAGCGGGCGTGCGAAGCCGCATCGGGCAGACAAGATCAACGGCTCAGGGCGCCAGCGTGAGCTTGAAGATCTGGTTGCCGTTGGATGCGCCCACGTAGATGGTCCCGTCGCTGGCGACCGCCACACCAATCGGAAAATTGAACCTCATCGCCGCGCCGGTGCTGTCCCGCAGTGTGCTGATCTCGCCCGCAGGCGTGACCACTCGCGCCACGCCATCCCAGGCATGCGTCAGGAACACATTGTCATGTGCATCCACCGTTACGCCGTAGGAATAGCCGAGCTTGGCCGGCGTGGCGGCCGTTCCGTCGACCACATTGGAAACAGCGTTGCCGTTGCAATCGCCCAGCAGCGTGCTCACTGTGGCGCTGGCCACATCGATCTTGCGCAAGCATGTGCCGTCGGTGTCCGTGTCGTACAGCGTGCTGCCATCGCGGCTGATCGCCAGGCCCTGCGGGCGCGCCATCTGGGCGGCCGTGCCGACTCCGTCGAGGTAGGCCTGCGTGCCGTCGCCCGCGAGCGTGCTCGTGGTGCCATCGGCTGCGACCTTGCGCACGCGCTTGTTTTCCAGGTCTGCCACGAACAGGTTGCCTGCGCCATCCAGCGCAATGCTGGCGGGGTCGTTGAACATTGCAGCGGCCGGGCTGTCGGCGTACCCGCTGGTGCCACTGCCCACCCAGGTGCTGTAGGTTGTGGCGTTGGGGGCGATCTTGTTGATGCGATGCTGGTCGCTCACGTACAGGGTACCGTCGGCGGCCAGTGCCAGGCCATACGGCGTGTTCATGGTCGTCCCCGGCGTTACTTCCGCGCCGCTGCCGCTGGCCGTGTCGATCCTGTAGACCGAACCATTGCCTCCCATGGCCACGTAGAGGTTCGCGCCGCTGGCATCCAGAACGAGTTGATAGGGACGGTTGTATGTCACCCCGGTGGTCGCCAGCACGTTGGCGACCCAGGGTTTGACCGTCAGCGTGGCGGCATGGCTGGTCACACTGCCATTGGGGCCCGTCACTTGCACGCGCAGCTGCTGGCCGCTGTCGGCCAGTTGATTGGCAGCTGTGGTGAAGCTGTCGCTGGTGGCGCCGGAAACATCGGTCCAGTTGGCACCGCCATCAACGCTGCGCTGCCACTGGTAGGTCGTGGCACGCACAGCCTGTACCTTCAACATGGCGGTCACGCCCTGGCCAATGGTGGTATCCGATGGCTGTGTCGTGATGGAGGGCGCGGTGTCTTCCTGCGTCGGTGCCGGCGTCTGCGTTCCCTGAGGAACAGGAGCAGGTGCAGGAGCGACAGCGAAGCCGGGGAAGCCGCCGCCTCCTCCCCCACCACCGCCGCAGGCGGCCAGCACGAGGTTCATCATCAGCAGCGCGGCAGGTGCACGCCATGCACGGGAAACGGTACGAGTGGTATTCATGATGGGCCTTCCTTTTTTCAAGTGGAGTGAACGAGAAGGCCTCCACGGTAGGGTCGGCAACGCCTGCGATCTAGTGTCGAAGGTCATCGCCGAGCAGCAAAAAAAAGATGCTCAGGAGCGCATGCAAGCGTGCGTCGTATCGCGCCGCGTCAGCGATGCAAGGGCCTGCAGCAGCCTGTCGGCAGCCACCGGCTTGAGTAGCACCTGCAACCCGGAGTCGAGCATCTGCCGCTGTCGTTGCGGCGCGGTTTCCCCGGTGATCAACAGTACCTGCAAGCCAGGGCTGAAGCGCGCGCCCAGTCGCTGCGCCGCGGCAAGTCCGTCGGCACCGTCGGCCAGCCGCACGTCGCACAACAGAACTTCGACAGGGGTACTTCCATGTGCGGCTTGCACCAGCACGGCCTCGGCTTCGGCCTCGCTGGCCACTGCATCGATGGTTACGCCGTGGGCCTGCAGCAGCCCGATAACGGCCTGGCGGATCGCGGCTTCATCATCGATGAGCAGCACGCGCTGCGGCAATGGCGAGGCAGCGCCCGGGCATGCAGCGAGCGGCACGACACCCGAGGCGGTCACCGCCGGGAGCACCAGGCGAAAGCGACTGCCGTGATGCAGGCGCGAGCGCACCTGCAGCGGGTGCGCCAGCAGGCGTGAGAGCCGCTGCACGATGGACAGGCCGATGCCCAGTCCCTGTGCTCGATCGCGCCCCGGATTACCGATTTGGTAGAACTCGTCGAAGATGCGGCCGAGGTGCTCGTCCGCGATACCGATGCCGGTATCGCATACGTCGATCCACACCAGCGGACCGCGTGCGCGGGCAGCCACCACCACGCCGCCACGCGTCGTGTACTTGAGCGCGTTGTCCACGAGATTGGACAGCAGCCGCTGCAACAGCTGCGGATCACTCAGCACCCAGCAAGGCGTGGCACGCAGCCGCAGTTGCAGATCCCGGTCGGCCGCCTGCGCCACGAACACATTGTTGAGCGCGAGGAACAGCGGATTGAGCTCCACGGGTCGAATCTGCGGCGCCACCTCGCCGGCATCAAGTCGCGAGATGTCCAGCAGGATGTCGAGCGAATCGCCGAGCGTTCCAACCGCGTCCATCAACCGCACCGCGTGATTCCATTCCTCGGTGCCCTTGAGCTTCTTTTCAATGACGGCTCCGAACAATGCGATGGCGTGCAGAGGCTGACGCAGATCGTGGCTCGCCGCGGCAAGAAAGCGCGTCTTCTCCTCGCTGACACGCTGGGTCGCGGCAATCTGATGGCTCAGCTGCTCGGCCAGCGCCTCCTTTTCGAAACGCATGGTCAGCGCTGCTGTCAGCAGCCGATGATGCTGCAGCGCGAACATGATCATGACGCACATGTACAGCAGGCAGCCGGTGGCCAGGAACAGGTGCGTGCTATCGCCGCGCCAGGCCAGCGCCAAGGTCAGGCTCGCCATGCTGGGCACGATGAAGCGTGGAATGTTGCGCTTGAGAACCGCCAGCGACAGTGCTCCGCCGGCGCAGCCGCCCATCATCATCACGATGACCATGACCCAGAGCCCCAGGTTGCGCCCCGGCGGAACGCACAGCCACGGCGCCAGGCCCCAGACACAGGAGCGCAGCAGCACGTTGCGCGCATTGAAGCGTGCCCAGTACTCGGGATGGGCGGCAGCATCAGGACTGCGCTGGTAGCGCCGATAGGCTCGTCGCAGCGTTAACGCCAGGTGCAGTGCCATCCACAGCAGGACTTGCCAGCGCCACGTGGCCACGAACAGGCCGATGCCCAGCGACTGTGCCGTGAGGAAGTCCGCGAGATAGGCTGCCGGCGCGTTGGCATGGACCGCGGCCACCTGTTCGCGCAGCACCCGCTCGGCCAACTCGGGCGGATGCAAGTCATTCATTGCTGGCATGCGGGGCATCGCCACGTCGAAGGCCGCATGGCGCGGTGGGCTCACTTCAGACTGCTGATGAGCTGGGCTCGCGAGCGCACCCCGAACAGCAACAACAGGGTAGACACATGGTTCTTGACCGTGCCCTCGGTCAGGCGCGACAGCTGTGCGATCTCTTTGTTCGACTTGCCGGCCAGCAGCCAGTCGAGGATTTCGACCTGGCGCACATTGAGCTGCGGCTGCAACTCAGTCGTCGCCGTCGCCGGCGTCGTGCGGACAGCGACAGGGGCCGTGGACGGCGAGGCTGGCAAAGCGACCAGATCGTTGTCCCTCACGTAGCGCAACACTTCGCCCAGGTGACCTGTCTTGGGAAGAAAGGCCTGCGCCCCGAGCGCCATCACCCCTTGCATCAACGCATGGCTGTCCTTGCCCGATAGCACGACCACGCGCGATGCAGGAAAGGCGCGCCTGAAACGCACCAGGGTATCCAGCCCCTGGGAGTCGGGTAGATCGAGATCGAGCAGCACCAGAAGATGCGACGTGAGATGGAACTCGTACAGGCGCAATGCGTCGGCCAGGGAGCGTGCCTCGTACACCGGCACGCTGCCGGTCTCCGCAAGCAGCAGCGCCCTCAGGCCCAGGCGCACCAACTCGTGGTCGTCGACCACCAGGATGCCCCGCGCCGGTATGGCAACGCTGGCCTCGCTACGCAACGGCGCGGCATGCAGCGGCAGGGGGGTGGCAGTAGCCATGGTCCGGGCATCTTAGTGCGGATGGCTGCGAACCTGAAATGACCAAAGTCATGAGATCCGCAGCTCTGCCATGAGCAACATCTGCCATCGGTAGGATGGTTCGGGCTTCACAACATCGCGCGACGTTTCCCCATATCGACACCATCCTGCATCTTTGGATGGAACGCCTTAAGCAGCAGGGCGGCATTGAAATCACGCATGTCTCCACCGGAGAGCCACACAGGTCCTGATCGAACTGATGAGCGATCAAGCCGCTCTCTCGTTGCTCACTACCGGTTCGGTTCGGCGCTGACGCTCGTGATGCAGAGGTTCAATTGCCGCGCAAATAGAGAAAGGCATAGGCAGAAGGGCATATGCCTTCGGGACATCTCGTTGCAGGGCGTATTAAGCAATCAGCCCGCAGACCGGCATCACTCTCGTTGCCGTCGGGGTACTCAATACGCCAGCGGTTTGGACGGCATTCCCACCGAAGCTCAAGGTGAGCTGCTCGTACTCGCTACTTGGACCACGCGGCTTGTCTGCTTGGAGCGTGTCGGCAGCTCGAACCGCGGCTTGCCAAGCACTTGAATCGCCACCCGCGATGCGAACCGCCGTATCAAGAAACGCACGCCGAAGCACGACAGCTTGTTGAACAGCCCGGGCACAACCGTGCGCTTTCCGCGCAACATCGCGCGGCAGCTAAATCATCTGCACCACGACCTTTCCCTTGGCGCGCCCACTGTCTACGTAGGCCAGAGCTTTGTGGGTGTCCTGAAACGGGAATACTTTGTCGACGACCGGGCGGATTGCGCCTGATTCGACGAGGGCGGTGATCTCGCGCAACTGCGCCCCATCAGCCCGCATGAAGACGAAGGTGTATTCACCCCCGATCTTTTTTGCCTTCTTCCTGATGCCGAAACTCAGCAGGCGCAGCACCTGCTGGAGCGGCCAGGCCAGTCCTCGCGCGACGGCGAACGTCGGGGTGGGTGGCCCGGAGATGGAGATGAGATGCCCGCCCGGCTTGAGAACCTGGAGGGATTTGTTCAGCTCGTTGGTGCCGAGGCTGTTCAGCACCACGTCGTAGCCGCGAAGCACCGTGGCGAAGTCCTGCTGCTTGTAGTCGATGACGACGTCCGCGCCCAAGGCCTTCACCCAGCCGATGTTGGCCGTACTGGTGGTCGTGGCCACGAACGCGCCGAGGTGCTTGGCAAGCTGGATGGCGATGGTGCCGACGCCGCCGGAGCCGGCATGGATCAGCACCTTCTGCCCCTTCTTCAGCTTGGCAGTTTCGACCAGCACCTGCCAGGCCGTCAGGGCCGCCAGAGGAACGGAGGCGGCCTCGACCATGCCGAGATTCGCGGGCTTCAGCGCCAGCGACGACTCCTTGACGGCAATGAACTCGGCGAAGGTGCCGATGCGATCGTCGTCAGGGCGTGCATAGACCTCATCACCGGGCTTGAAGTTGCGAACGCGAGCGCCGACCCGCACGACCGTTCCGGCCATGTCGTTGCCCAGGATCAGGGGGAGGCGGTAGGGAAGAATCAGCTTGAATTCACCGCTCCTGGTCTTCGTGTCCAGGGGATTGATGCTCGCCGCGTGGATCCGGATCAGGACGTCATCGTCCCGGACCTCGGGGTCGGGCATTTCGCCGATACGGCCAACTTCTTTCTTTCCGTAGCGATCGATGATGAAAGCTTTCATGGGGTACTTTTTTCAGTCATTGAGGAAGGCCAGCGCCTTGGGCACGAACTCGCCGTGATACTGGAAGATCCCGCCATGTCCGGCGTCCTTGTAGATGACCAGTTGTGAGCCAGGAATGCGACGCGCCATGTCATGACTGTTCACGGTGGGCACCATGATGTCGTTGTCGCCATTGGCGATCAGCACAGGGATGCGGATGCCGCCCAGATCCTGCGGCGCCTGCTGGCCCCAGGCCTTGATTGCCTTCAACTGTCGCAGGAAGGCACTGGGCGTCGGCCCGTTGTCCCGATCCGTCTTGCGTTCCCTCAGTCGCTCCAGGAAGGCTTTGGCGGCTTGACGACCATTGGCCGTGGAGGTGAAGAACAGGTAGGTCTTCGGATCGCGCAGCGTCAACAAGCCTTTGACCATCAGCGGCCAGGAGACCGCCCCTACCTGGTCGATGCCTTTGCCGCCCGCCGGCCCCGTACCGGTCAGGATAAGCCGGCGCACCAGGCCGGGGGCTTTCAGCACAATGTCCTGCGCCACGAATCCTCCGAGGGAGAAGCCAAGCAGATCGACCTTCTCGAAACCCAGCGCGTGGATCAGTGCGATCGCATCCCGTGCCATCGCGTCGATGGTCACAGGTGCCGTTCCGCCCGAAGCGCCAATTCCCCGGTAGTCGATGGCGATGGTGCGATGCCTGCGGGAAAGCCCATCGACGATACGCGGGTCGAAATTGTCGAGTACCGCGCCCCAGTGGTTGAGCAGAACCAGCGGCACGCCACTGCGCGGCCCCAGGTCGCGGTACGCGAATGCAGTCCCGTCGACATCGATCGATCGGGTGGCGGTGTCGATGTAGGGCACGCTCGATCCTGGGTGCCGGTCGGTAGGGGTCAACGTCATCGTCATCGTATTGGCGGTCAGGCGTTCACATCGACGATGGTGCGCCCCTGAACCATCCCTGCGAGGACTTGACTGGCGACATCAGGCACCTCTGCCAGGCCAATCACCTTGGTGGTCCGTGCAAGCTTGCCCAGATCCAGGTCGCTGGCCAGGCGCGACCACGCCTGCAGCCTCACAGGCTGCGGCGCATTGACCGAGTCGATGCCGGCGAGGGTGACGTTGCGCAGGATGAACGGCAGCACGGATGCCGGCAGATCCGCGCCCTGTGCAAGACCGAAAGCCGCGACCACGCCGCGATACCGGGTCTGCGCCAGGACGTTCGCCAGCGTATGGCTGCCGACCGAATCGATGGCCCCGGCCCACCGCTCCTTGGCGATCGGCGCGCCCGCTTCGGACAGGGTCTTGCGGTCGATGACGTCCGCCGCGCCCAGCGCACGCAGGTAGGCGGCTTCGTCGAGTCGGCCGGTCGACGCGACCACGCGATAGCCCAAGCCCGACAACAGCGCGATAGCCACGGAACCGGCACCGCCATTGGCGCCGGTCACCAGGATGTCTCCCCGCTCAGGCGCCAGGCCCCCATGCTCCAGTGCGAGCACGGCCAACATGGCGGTGAACCCGGCGGTGCCGATGGCCATGGCATCCCGGGTCGAAAAGACCTCCGGGATCTTGACCAGCCAATCACCGCTCACTCGCGCCTTCTGTGCGAAGCCGCCGTGGTGCGTCTGGCTCAGTCCCCAGCCGGTCGCCAGCACACGGTCGCCGGCGACGAGGCCGGGGTAGGTCGACGACTCGACGACACCGGCAAAGTCGATGCCCGGAATCAGCGGAAACTGGCGAATGACCGGTGACCGCCCACTGAGCGCCATCGCGTCCTTGTAGTTCACCGTCGAGTACTCGATCGCGACGGTGACGTCACCCGGCATCAGATCTTCGTCCTTGAAGTCGACCAGGCTGCTTGAAATGGTGTCGCCGGTCTTGCTGGCGAGCAGTGCCTTGAATGTCATGTGCCGTCCCTTCCGCTCTGGGGCTTTTGCGGTTTCAGGCTGCGGCTCGATAGCGCTCTGCCACATGCGCCTGCCGGATGTCCCCGATCAAGGTCTGCCGTGCCGCGTTCAGCACCTCCCAGCGCGCGCCATCATGCAGCGGCGGGATGGTCACGAGTTCGCGGCGGTCGAATCCGACCAGTGCGGCATCTACCAGTTCTTCCACTCCCATCAGATCAGGCATCGCGCTGCTGTCGATGCCCGCACGCTCCCAGATCTCGGTACGGGTTCCGGCTGGCAACACCGCCTGCACGTAGACGCCCTTGGGCGCGAGCTCCAGGCTCAGCCCCTGGGACAGGAACAGCACGAAGGCCTTGGTCGCACCGTAGACCGACATGCCGAACTCGGGCGCCAGGCCGACCACCGAGCCGATGTTGACGATCGCGCCTTTGCCGGCCCGCGCCAGGCGCGGCGCGACGGCGCTCGCCAGCCTTACGAGTGCGGTGGTGTTGAGGCTGACCAGGCGGGCGACATCGTCTGTCGATTGGTCGATGAAGTGACCGGACAGTGCAGCCCCGGCGTTGTTGATCAGGGTTTCGATCCTGGTGTCCTCGCGCAGGCGCGTCTCGACTGCGGCCAGATCGCCGGGCTGGGTCAGGTCGGCCAGAAGGATATCGACGGCAGTGCCGGTTTCCTCGCGCAGGCGCGCAGCGAGCGTTTCCAGGCGCGCCTTGTCGCGTGCCACCAGCACAAGGTCGTGGCCGCGGCGTGCGAAGCGGTCGGCATAGATGGCGCCAATGCCGGTCGAGGCGCCCGTGATGAGAACAGTGGAATGGGATGTCATGTGTTTTCTCTTGATCGAAAAGGTCGTTGGTCAGGCAGAAAAAGGGGATGCGGGCGGCATCACTCCTTCAGGAACTGGATCGCGTGTTGCCCCAGAGGCTAGAGGCGAATTTGTCGTCATCCACCTCGAAGAAGGGGGCAGTCAGGTGGGTATCGCTCATTTCCAGAAGCCTTTCGAGGTGAGTTGGCTTAATGATGTCGATTGTCATCTTTGCTGTCAAGGGGTTTGATGATGATTAACATCAATGTATATTCATGACTTCACTGATGGCACATCTAGAGAGATCCTGGACATGAAGGTCACCAAAGCGCAGGCCCAGGCGAACCGGGCACACATCGTCGAGACGGCCTCCACGCTGTTTCGCGAGCGAGGCTATGACGGGGTGGGGATTGCGGACTTGATGGCGGGCGCAGGATTCACCCATGGTGGCTTCTACAAGCACTTCGGGTCCAAGGCCGACCTGATGGCAGAAGCGGCAACATGCGGTTTTGCGCAGACGGCGGCCAAGGCCGAAGGCGTCGATGCGATGGAGTTCGTCAAGCACTACTTGTCCCGTGAGCACCGCGATGCTCCTGGTGACGGTTGCACGATGGCCGCACTATGTGGAGATGCCGCGCGTCAGACGGAGTCGATCAAGACGGCTTTCGCGGCCGGCGTTGAAAGCTTGCTGGCGAACCTGGCAAACCAGTGCGGCGCGACAGAGGAAGGCGATCAGTGCGGCGACGCGCGTGCCAAGCGGATCGACGTCATTGCACAGGTAATCGGCGCAATAGTGCTGTCACGGGCGTGTCCTGACGACTCACCACTCGCCGATGAAATTCTGGATGTCTGCCGCACTGCAGTCCTGTCGAGGCTTTCCTCGCCGACCCTTGGCTCCTCCCTTGCCTAGAACAGCCAGTCCAGTTTCTTGCACACGCTGAAAGATGACCGATTTGCGGATTTCGACGTTTCCGCTGACCGTTAACCCACCAAGACCATCCCCATCGGAACTCACTCGCAGAGCTTGATCCAGCGTTCAAGTCGCCCCACCACACGCGGAGTATTGAGCCGGGCAATCGACCCTTTCATGTCCTCGGCGCCTTCGCTCTGGCACAGCAGTACAACCTCTTCACGCACCGCGCCAGTACCAAAGAACCCTTCGCGATCAAGTTGTTCCATCGCAGCGACGCAGGCTTCAAAGAGGCCCGCGTGCAAGACGTCGAACTCAACACTGCAGGGCAAGTCATTGCGGTGGCAGGGCAGAATCATGCGGTAGGCGATGTCGAGGAACTCGTCGCCCTCCGAATGGGGCCACTCGGCGGAGCACCAGATCTCGCTTTCGTCGTCCATGTCGCCGGGCTCGCCCAGCGCAAGAATGCCAGCGGCGTGGACGATGGTCATCGCGCTGTCGTCACTGCCGAGCGCGAAGAGGCGGATGGTTTCGTCGGGGTGGGCCGCGCGAATGGCCTGGAAGGCGCGGCGAGCACCATCGCGAATCTCGGCGCTGAGCAGGGGGAAGTCGATGCGAGCCGGGTCGTGTGTGCCCTGGCGCACCCGCTTGTAGCCCTGGGCCTCGATCTCGCTGCTGCGCTGCACGAGGGCGTCCTTCGCGGCCTGCGGACTGGCAAACTCGGCGACGCTGGAGCGCCCCATGGTTTTCACCTTGCCATTCGCGGCCCACAGTGAGCTGCCGAACTGGCGCAATTCGTGGAAGTCGGTGGGCACCTCGTTGTCGAAGCGGTAGAACAGTGACCATGTCATGGCGGCGAGAACTCCTTCTGGCGGGGCGCGGTGCCTCCTGGATTTGAACATTCAGCTTGTGCGCAATCACGCTGCCCGTTCGACCCACTGGGCGCGCCAAGCGGGGGCGTCGAAGGGATCGGCAAAGTATTGAGTCTCGCGCGATACCTTTCCACCCCGGAACTCCATGATGCTCACGGTGAAGGCGCTCTTGCCCCCGTAGTCGATCGCATACTCGGTTATCCAGAGACTGCCCTCCCCTACGATCCGCCGGACCACAAACCCAGATGGCTTGCCGGGGTGATGGCTGCGAAGTGCCTGCAGGTTGTGCCGGCCGTGGATGACCTCGCCTGACTGCGGGTAGGTGCACACGGCATCGTCGTGATAGATCTCATGCTCGACGACCTGGTCGCCTGCGGCGGACGCAGCCCAATGTCTGTCGATAGCCGTCCGGATGATCTGCTCTTCCATCATCGACCTCCATTGCGAGCCAGCTTGCTTGCGGCACACCATTCTAGGTATTTACCCTTGCGTACCGATACGTAGCCGCCCGGCGGCAGGCTACGGACGACAGCCCGGCGGCGGCCGGACAGACTCGGCGGGACGGCTTCGCGCGGCTTTGCGGCGGGCCGCAGCAAGAGACAAGCAAGGACCCCTTTTCATGACCGCCATCGCAAGCAGTGCGACCGCCGGCGCCTCCAGCCCCGACGCGACCACCGCCAACAACACCCCGTACACCTTCGAAGAAAAGCGCAAGCGCATCTTCGCCATCTTTGCCGCCTCGTCCGGCAACCTGGTGGAGTGGTTCGACTTCTACGTCTACGCCTTCTGCGCCATCTACTTCGCGCCGGCGTTCTTCCCCAAGTCCGACCCCACCGTGCAACTGCTGAACACCGCTGGCGTATTCGCTGCCGGCTTCCTCATGCGCCCGATCGGCGGCTGGCTGTTCGGCCGCCTGGCCGACCGTAAGGGTCGCAAGACTTCGATGGTGACTTCGGTCGTCATGATGTGCGTGGGCTCGCTGGTCATCGCCTGCCTGCCGACCTATGCACAGATCGGCGCCGCTGCGCCCGCGCTGCTGCTGGCCGCACGGCTGCTGCAGGGCCTGTCGGTCGGTGGCGAATACGGCACCACCGCCACCTACATGAGCGAAGTGGCGATGCGCGGACAGCGCGGCTTCTTCTCGTCGTTCCAGTACGTCACGCTGATCGGCGGCCAATTGCTGGCGGTGGTTGTCGTGGTGGTGCTGCAGCAGGTGCTCGACGAGGCTGAGCTCAAGAGCTGGGGCTGGCGCATTCCGTTCGTCATCGGCGCCATCGCCGCCGTGGTCGCACTCATGCTGCGCCGCACGCTGACTGAAACCGCGAGCACCAAGACCCGCGCCGCCAAGGGCGCCGGCTCGATGCGCGAACTGTTCACGAACCACAAGCGCGCCTTCTTCGTGGTGCTGGGCTACACGGCCGGCGGCTCGCTGATCTTCTACACCTTCACCACCTACATGCAGAAGTACCTGGTGAACTCGGCCGGCATGTCGATCAAGACCGCAAGCAACGTGATGACGGCCTGCCTGTTCATCTACATGTGCATGCAGCCGCTGTTCGGCGCGCTGTCGGACCGCATCGGTCGACGCACCAACATGCTGCTGTTCGGCGCACTGGGCGCGCTGATGACGGTGCCGGTGCTGAGCAACCTGCAGAACGTGAGCAGCCCGCTGGTGGCCGGCATGCTGATCACGCTTGCGCTGGCGGTGGTGAGCTTCTACACCTCGATCAGCGGCATCGTGAAGGCCGAGATGTTCCCGCCCGAGATTCGTGCACTGGGCGTAGGCCTGTCGTACGCGGTGGGCAATGCCATGTTCGGCGGCAGCGCGGAATACGTGGCGCTGGGGCTGAAGTCGATCGGGCACGAGTCGTACTTCTACTGGTACGTGACGGGAATGATGGGGGTGGCCTTCCTCGTCAGCCTGCTGCTGCCGAAGCAGGCGACGTACCTGCATCACGACAAGTAAGCACGCGCCCCGACAGAGCACCCCTGCAAACCGGGCGACAGAGGGCCCGGAAATACCCTCTGATTTCCTCGCAAGCCCCCGGACCGGACCTGCCTGTCCGGGGCCGCGTCTTCGGCACGGCGGCCATGCCGCCGCAACGTGCCGAGCAGGCGCCTCCCGCATTCGAGGGATGCCGCATCCGTCGAGAAAGCACAGACTCGGGACGGCCTCCATGGCCTGCTTTCACGACGAAGGAGCACAAGGCATGAACGAAATTCTCTCGGCGTGTGCCCAGCAGATGACGCAGCAGAATGGCGTTGCGTTTCGCGACTGGCTTTCGCTGCTGGCGCTGGTCGCAGGCATATGCACATTCATCTGGAAGCTCTACGCGGACACGAAGTCCGCCCGCTACCGGGAAACCGTCGGATTTCTCGAGAAGCGGACCGCCGGGCTGATGGCCGACTGGAAGCTCGTGCAAAAGGCTGTTGCAGAAGGCCAAGACTTTGACGATGCGGCAAAGAGCATGCTGGGCATGCTCGATACCGTGGCTCTCCTGGTCAAGAAGAAAGCCTTCGACAAAGAGCTGGTCTACAACTACTGGTGGGCGTACTTCATCGATGCGAAGAAGAACCCGGCGGTCGAGGAATGGATCAAGGCTCGCCACGATCTCGACAAGCACGTCCTGGAACACTTCCTGGAGCTCCACGCCGAGTTCAAGAAACGCTGCGAGGCGGAACAGGCTCAGGCGACGATTACCACCGCGCCCGCGCCTCCTTCCGCATAGACCCGACGAGGACCTCTCTCAGCCAGCGTGGCGCTTCGGTGCGACGTGTGCCCCGCTTGCATCCCACCGCTTTGTTCCCCCTTGGGCAGCTGCCCAAGGGGAACAAACCGATGGACCAGAAGACATGTAGGCCGTTGATCAGCTAGTACTGCAAAAAGGCAGGCAAAAAAACAAAGTCGTGGACTGCCCCCTCTAGACCAAACTCCAAGTGACAGGTGTGCAAGTATCAATGTTCTGGACTAGCCGATCCGCGGACCATAGGCGCATCAGGTAGCCCGCATGAACGGCGCGCACTTTGATACGCAAGACGCCATCTGACATGTCTGGAAACGACGGGGCACATCGACTTCTGTGAAGTTTGGGACGCGGAAGGTCGAGAAAAGCGATTCTTTGAGATCATGTAGCGACGGCCTGCGAAGGTAAGTTCTCAGTGCGGATCGGAAGCCTCGTAGACCAGCACTGCAGCGGCCAAGTCCTCCAGCGCGGTACCCACGGCCTTGAAGACGGTCCGCCCGTCACTTTCGGCTCGTCCCTGAATCCTGCCCGCGGCCAGATCGGCCAACTCCCCCGCTACATCTGCGGCGGCGAACACGCCGCGCGACATGGGCCCGAGCAGTTCGCCGCTCTTGTGCAACGCTTCTTGCGTATCGACAAACAGGCGTGCGCCTGCAAAGCAGGCATCGTCGGCTTCGCGCATCTGCGGCGTGAAGCTGCCGATCAGGTCGAGGTGGCTGCGCGGCCGCAGCCACGCGCCCTGCACCAGTGGCTGCGTGGCGAGCGTGGCACAGCTCACGACGTCGACATCGTTCACCGCCTTGGCGAGGTCCGGCGCGACGGCCGCCTCGATGTTCTGCGCGCACAGCCGCGCAGCGAGTGCCTTCGCCGCGGATTCGTCGCGGTCCCACACCACCACTCGTTCGATGGGAAGCGCGGCACGGTAGGCCTCGGGAACAAGACTGCCGACACGCCCGCAGCCGACGACCAGCAGTCTGCGCGCACCCGCAGGCGCGAGATAGGACGCGGCCAGGGCCGATGCTGCAGCGGTACGCCGCGAAGTGATCTCGTTGCCGTCGATCTGCGCCAGCGGCTCGCCGGTGCTTGCGTCGTACAGCACATAGGTCGAGAACAGTCCGGGCAGGCCGCGCTGCGCGTTGTCCGGGAAGATGGTCACGGTCTTGATGCCCAGGTAGCGGTCGCGCTGCCACGCCGGCATGACCAGCACGGTGCGGGGCGGGTCGTCCGCCCCGGCCTGGAGCGAATGCGTGTGCCGTAACGGCACCTCGCAGCCAGCGACGAACATCTCCCGAAGCGCCGGGATCAGGCGTTCGAAGGGCAGCGCACGGCGGGTGCTTTCCGTATCGATGATTTTCATAGGGTTGCGGATGGAATCGAGTGGATGGAAGTGCCCGCAGTCATGCCTCGAGCACCACGTCTTCGAGAGGGACGGCTTGGCAGGCGAGGCACACGGAGGGGTCTTCCGGCTCACTGCCGTGCAGATGACGAACCTTGCCGGCCAGCAGGCGCACGGCGCAGCTCTCGCATTGGCCCACGCGGCAGCCGCTGGCCATCTGCAGGCCGAGCGATTCGCCAAAAGTCAGCAGCGTGCCCTGTCTGGGCGTCCACGTCGCGGGGGCATGGCCCGAGCGCGCGAAGTTGACGGTGAAGTGCTGGTCGCCGTCGGTGGGCGGCGCAGTGGGCGAGCGGAACACTTCGCTGAAGATGTCGAAGCGCGGAACGCCCCGCGCCATCAACCCGTCGGTCACGGCGTCCATCATGGCGGGTGGTCCGCACATGTAGAAACGGGCGCGCTGCGCGATCAGCGCATCGTCCACCACGCTCGCGTCGATGTAGCGGTTCGACTGGTAGTCGATGCCCGGGCGCTCCTGCGGCCGTGGTGCGTTGTAGTGGTCAACGACCCGCAACTGCGGCAGACGCGCGCGGTGCTGCGCGATACGCTCGCGAAAGGCGTGTGTCGTGCTGTTCTGGTTCGCGTAGTAGAGCCAGATGGCCGGCCCTTGCGTGCCGTCGGGAAGCGATTCGAGAAGGCTGATGAAGGGCGTGATGCCGATGCCGCCCGCGAAGAAGACCAGCGGTTGCGGCGAATGGCGCGGCAGCACGAAGCTGCCTGACGGCGCACGTAGCGCGAGGGTGTCGCCGACCTTCAGCGCGCAGTGCAGATGGCTCGACACGCGCCCCTCGTGCGGCGTGCCGTCGGCCGAGCGGCCGCGCTGGTGGCGCACGGCCACGCTGTAGCTGCGCCGGCCCGGCACCTCGGCCGCGCCTGTGAGCGAGTAGGCGCGCGTGACTTGCGTGCCGTCGTCGAGATGCAACTGCATCTCGACGTGCTGCCCGGGACGGTAGTCGGGCAGCTTGCCGTCGTCGACCGGCTCGAAGTGGATACCCAGCACGCCATCGGCCTCGGGCCGCAGCTCGCTGACGCGGAAGGGACGGTAGCCGGACCACTTGCGCTGCCGCGTCCCGGTAGCCGGGTCGCGTTCGATGTCGCAGAGAAAGGAGCGATGCGGCACCGAGCCGCTCACCGGGTCACAGCTGTCGGCGGATATCAGCGCGTTGAAGTTGCTGCCCAGTGCTCCTTCGATCGGCAGGCCGTCGCGGTCGAGCTCGGGGCAGCCCTGCCACCAGCCGAACTCGGCAACGATGACGTCGTCCGCCAGTTGAGGCGTGACGCGTGCGACGAAGCGGGCTTCGCCCACGCGCGTGCGGATGCGCATCCAGTCACCGTCCGCGATGCCCTTGGTGGCCGCCAGTGCGGGGCTCAGCTCGGCCACCGGATCGGGCGCGCGCTTGCGCAGCGAAGGCAGGCTGCGGTGTTGGCTATGGCAATAGAAGCCGTTCTTGGCCGAACTCAGCACATAGGGGAAGCGGCCCTGGCGCGTGGCCTCCGCATCGCGCGGCGTGTCGGCCGGTTCGACGAAGGTGGCGACCGGCGGCTGGCCGTGGCGCAGCAGGGCTTCGGAATAGAGCTCGACGCGGCGCGTCGGGGTGTCGAAGCCGCGCACGCCGGTGGGCGTGGCGCGGGCGTATTTCTGCTCGCTTGCGTCGATGGCGCAGGCAATGCCTTCGGGCCGGGCGCGCAACTGGTCGACCGTGAGGCCGAGCGGCTCGAGAATGTGGTTCCAGCCGGCATCGAGGCTGCCGCCGAAGAAGCCGTCACCCATGCCAAGGCGGGTGGCCAGTTCGAAGATCACATCGTTGTCTGAGCGCGATTCGCCGCGCGGCGCAACCATGCGCTGGCGCAACTGCACCCAACCGGCCGCGCGGTCGTCGATCTCGAAGCCGATGCGCAGGCCTTCGCGCTCCCATGGCGTGTTGACCGGCAGCAGGATGTCGGCGTACCTGGCGGCGGGTGTTTCGAACAAGTCGCAGTGCACGTGGAATTCGAGCTGCGACAGCGCCCGGTGCGCGAGCGCGGTGTCGGCCTGCGACACGGGCAGGTTGGTGCCGAAGGCCATCATCGCGCGCACCTTGTAAGGCTCGCCTTCGAGAATCGCGCGGTAGGTGTCGCGCGCCGTCACCCAACCGTGCGCGGGGGGGCCGATCGGGCGCTCCGCAAGACCGAGCGCCTTGGCGCGCTGCGCGTCGGGCAGCAGTGAGAGCGAGTTGACGGCGTTGACGCCCGGACCGACGCGAACGCGGTTCGCGCCGATGCGGTCGAAGCTGCCGCACAACGCATACAGCGTGGCGACCGCGCGTTCGGCCTGTGTGGCGTTGGTGTGCTGGCCGATGCCAGTCCAGGCGTGATAGGCCACGCGGCGGCAAGTGCCAAAGAGGTCAGCGACCGCGCGCAACGAGGCTTCAGCAACACCGGTGATGCGTTCGACCTCCGGCGGCGTATAGGCGACGCAGCCCTGGGCCAGCAGCTCGAAAGCCGGAGCGCACGACAGGCGATGCGCGCCCACATCGATCTCGACCGCGCCGCACAGGCGGAAGTGGGCTGCGTCCTGGGCTTGCGCCCCCTGCGCGGTGTCATAAGGCACCGCACAAGCGAGCGCCTCGTTCCACGCCACGAAGCGGTTGCCCTCGGCATCGGGCCACAGGTCCTGCTCACGCAGGAAGTGTCCGTTGTCGCCGCGCACCAGCAACGGGGCATTGGTCCAAGCGCGCACGAAGTCTTCGTCGAAGCGCGCGTCCGCGATCAGCAGGTGGATCAGCCCCAGCGCCAGTGCCGCATCTGTGCCGGGTCGCACGGGCAGCCAGGTGTCGGCCTGCCGCGCGAGCGCGGTGGGGCGCGGATCGATCACCACCATCTTCGCCCCCTTCGCACGACCCCGGCCGATGGCATTGGCCTGTGCCAGCCAGGTGTTCGCGGGGTTGTGACCCCACAGCACGATCAGTTCGGCCTGCGCGTAGTCGGCCGCGGGCATGCCGCAGCCGAAGGTGAAGGCGTGCGCGAAGTCCTTGTGCCAGTTGCACACCTCGGTCGCGTAGCAGATGTTGGGGCTGCCGAAGAGGCGCACGAAGCGCTCGATCCAATCGATGCTGTCCGTCAGCGGTGTGCCGCTGGGCGTGGTCACGGCGAACACCACCGACTCGGCGCCGCTCTCGGCCTTGATGGCGCCCAGCCGCTGCGCGGTCTCGGCCAGCGCCTCGTCCCAGCCGATGCGCACCCAGCCCGGATCCGCTTCGGTCTTGGGCCTGGTGCGGCGCATCGGGTAGCGCAGGCGGTGCGGGCTGTGCACAAGCTCGGGCGCGGCCTTGCCCTTCATGCACATCGCCTGGCCGGTGGGGTGCGAGGCGTCGGGCCGTACCGACACCAGCATGTCGTCGCGCACCTCGTTGAGCGTTCCGCAGCGCGAACGGCAGAGCGTGCAGTAGCCCTGCCTGGTTTGCGTTGCCGCCGTCGTCGTCACTTGCATCCGGAACCTGCGTGATTCAAGGCATTCAAGGAATCACCGGCGCGACATAGCTCAGCGTGCGGCCGAAGAACCAGAGCATGAAGAGCACCAGCGGCGCATGCACCAGCAGTTGCAGGAAGGTAAAGCCCACGATGTCGCGTGCCTTCAGCGAGAGCACGCCCAGCAGCGGCAGCATCCAGAACGGGTTGATCAGGTTGGGCAGCGCCTCGGCCGCGTTGTAGACCTGCACGGCCCAGCCCAGGTGCACCTTCAGGTCGTTGGCCGCCTGCATGACGTAGGGCGCCTCGATGATCCACTTGCCGCCCCCCGAGGGAATGAAGAAGCCCAGCACGGCGGAATACGCCCCCATCACCACGGCGAAACTGTCGACGTTGGAGATGCTCACGAACAGGTGCGCGATGCGGTCCGACAGCGTGATGCCTCCGTCGCCCTTGGCGGCGGTCAGCATGGCCGCGATGGCACCGTACAGCGGGAACTGGATGATCACGCCCGCCGTCGACGGCACCGAACGCGACACCGCGTCGAGAAAGCTGCGCGGGCGCCAGTGCAGCAGCAGCCCGATCATGAGGAACAGCAGGTTGTAGGTGTTGAGGCCCGAGATCGCGATCAACGGGCTCTTGGCCATGAACTCCTGCGCCAGCCAGCCGAAGCCCAGCGCGCACAGGAGCAGCGTGAGCAGCGGGCTGCGTTCGAACCACTCGCCGGGGCGGCGCCCAGCGGACTCGGGGGAGGCCGGCTTCGCTTCCGTGAGGTCCACGCCCAGATCCTGCGCCGTGACCGCGTGCTTCGCATCGGGCGCCGACCACAGCGCGATGGCCACCGACACGACGATCAACACCAGCGCCATGACGACCGACTGCCACAGGAAGATGGTCTGGCTGAACGGGATCACGCCGGTGATGTCAAGAATGCTCTTGGGCAGACTGCTGGCGTTGGCCTGCAACTGCGCCGCAGACGAGCTGAGCCCCAACGCCCAGGTCGCGCCCATGCCGAGGTAGGCGGCCGCGCCGCCGGCACGATAGTCCATGCGCAGGTCGAGGCGGCCGGCCAGCGCGCGCACATAGAGCGCGCTGAAGATCAGCGAAATGCCCCAGTTGAAGAGCGACAGGATCATGCTGATCGCTGCCACGTACGCGATGGCCTGCCGCCCCGACACGGGCAGTGCGGCCAGCTTGCGGATGAGCCGCGCGGCCGGCGGCGAGGTCGCCACCACGTAGCCGCCAACGGCCACCAGCGCCATCTGCATCGTGAAAACAATCAGGCTCCAGAAGCCGTCGCCGAAGGACTTGGCCACCGCCTGCGGGCTCGATCCGTTGAGCAGCGCGGCGCCCGCGACCACCACCACGGCGATGGCCGCGAACACGAAGGCGTCGGGAAACCAGCGCTCGGCCCAGGCCGTGAAGCGCAGGCCCAGGCGGCTCAGCAGCCCGGCATCGGCCTGGGCGTCCTGGGGTACAGGAGGGTGGATGCCGGGGCCGGCGGAAGTCTGTGATGTCGATGGCATGGGTTTCTCCTGCTACTGCTGCTGGAACTGTGGGCGTCCTCGTCACACGCCTGACATGGCGTGCTGCGCGGATGTTAGGAACTACCATCGACAATTCATAATCTCTATTTTCAATAGAGCGATATAGAATGTATCTATGTCGATAACGATCAAGCAGCTGCAACACTTCGTGGCTGCCGCGCACACGGGGCAGGTGTCCCGCGCGGCCCAGCGCTGCTATGTGAGCCAGCCGTCGCTGACCACTTCGCTCAAGAACCTGGAGTCCACGCTGAAGGTGCAGCTCTTTACGCGGCACTCCGACGGGCTGCGGCTCACGGTGCAGGGCGAGGGCTTTCTCCGGCACGCGGAGCACATGCTGCACACGCTCGAGGCAGCGGTGGAGGAAACCCGCAACTCGGTGTCCTCGGTCGAGGGGCGGGTGCAGATCGCCATCACCGACACCGTGTCCGAATACATGCTGCCGAAGATCATCGGCGCGATGCGCAGGCAACTGCCGCTGGTCGAGTTCGAGCCCGTGGAGCGCAACCGGCTCGAGATCGAGGATGGCCTGCGCAGCGGCGAGTTCGACCTCGCCGTGGTACTGGTGTCGAACCTCTCTCGCGCGCCGGACATCCGGCGCGAGAACCTGCTGAAGTCGCAGCGCCGCCTGTGGACGTCGTTCGACCATCCGCTGGTGGCGCAGAAGTCGGTGTCGCTGCGTGAGATCGCGCAGCTGCCCTTCGTGCTGCTGGACATGGACGAGCACGTGGACACCGTTGGCCGCTACTGGGGCGCGATGAAGCTCAAGCCCAAGGTCGTGTTCCGCACCAAATCGATCGAGGCCGTGCGCAGCCTCGTTGCACAGAACGTGGGTGTGACCATCTTGTCGGACCTGGTGTTTCGCCCCTGGTCTCACGACGGCGGGCGAATTCGCAGGACGGTGGTGTCGAGCGCGGTGCCCTCGATGGACCTGGGGCTGGCCTACCGGCGCGGGGCCGTTCTTTCCGAGGCCACTGCAGCCTCCGCGAGTACCTTGCGGTTGCTGGCCAAGACGCTGACGAGAGAGTCACAACCGCGTATGGACGACGAGCCGCAGTAGTTCACTCCAATCAACAAATGGCGGGCCCGGGAATACCCTCTGACCTTCCCAAAGTCTTCTTGCCTACATTTCTTGTATGCAAGACAAGGCGTTGCTTGCATGCAAAACCTAGACAAGACAGACAGGAGACTCCATGCCTCGCTTCGCCAAATCGCTTTTCGGTCAGGTGGTCATCGCGCTGGTGCTCGGCGTGCTCGCGGGGCTCTTCGCGCCCGAGTACGCCGTCAAGCTCAAGCCGCTGGGTGACGGGTTCATCAAGCTGATCAAGATGATCATCCCGGTGCTGGTGTTCTGCGTGGTGGTGCATGGCATTGCCGGCGCGGGAGACCTGAAGCGCGTGGGCCGGGTGGGCGTGAAGTCGCTCATCTACTTCGAGGTGCTGACCACCATCGCGCTGGCAATGGGCCTGGTGCTGGCATTCGTGTTCCAGCCCGGCGCGGGCATGAACGTCGACCCGTCGAAGCTCGACCCGGCCGCGATGAGCGCCTATGCCTCGAACGCCGACAAGCTCACGAGCGGCGGCACGGTCGAGTTCCTGATGAAGCTCATTCCGACCACGGTGGTCAACGCCTTCGCCACTGGCGACGTGCTGCAGGTGCTGCTGTTCGCGGTGCTCTTCGGCTGCGCGCTCACGCTGCTGGGCGAGCGTGGCAAGCCTGTGGCCGTGGTGGTCGATGCGCTCTCGCTGGTGCTGTTCAAGATCATGGGAATCATCATCAAGCTGGCGCCGCTGGGCGTGCTGGGTGCCATCGCGTTCACGGTCGGGCAGTACGGCATCGGCTCGCTCAAGCAGCTGGGCATGCTGGTTGCGCTCTTCTACGGCGCGGTGCTGATCTTCGTGTTCGTGGTGCTGGGGCTGGTGATGCGCATGTCGGGCTTCAGCCTGATCAAGCTGCTGCGCTACCTGCGCGAAGAGCTCACCATCGTCTTCGCCACCACCTCGTCGGACAGCGTGCTGCCGCAGATCATGGCCAAGCTGCGCCGCATGGGTATCCGCGATTCGACGGTCGGCCTGGTCATTCCCACGGGCTACTCGTTCAACCTCGACGCCTTCTCCATCTACATCACGCTGGCGGCCGTGTTCATCGCCCAGGCCACCAACACGCCGATCTCGATGACCGACCTGATGACGATCCTGGCGATCGCCCTGGTCACGTCCAAGGGTGCGCACGGCGTGCCGGGCTCGGCCATCGTGGTGCTGGCCGCCACGCTGCACGCCATTCCGGCGATTCCCGCCATCGGGCTGGTGCTGGTGCTGTCGGTCGACTGGTTCATGGGCATCGCCCGCGCACTGGGCAACCTGATCGGCAACTGCGTGGCGACCGTTGCCATCGCCGCCTGGGAAGGCGACATCGACCGTGAACGCGCACACGCGGTGCTCGACGGCCGCTACTCGCCCGACGACGAGCCGCTGACCGAGCCCGTGGTGAACACCGCAGGCACCGCCACCGCTTCGAGCGCCCACTGAAGAAAAAAAGAAGCATGCCCGCCGACGTCAGCCCCACCGTCATTGCCGAACGCGTCGTCGAAGCCATCCTCGCGCAGAAGCTCGCACCGGGCGAGCGGCTCGGCGAGCAGGCGCTGGCCGAGAACTTCTCGGTGAGCCGCACGATGGTGCGCGAGGCGCTGATGCAGCTGCAGGCGCGCGGTTTTGTCGAAGTGCAATCGCGCCGCGGCTGGTACGTGGTGGAGCCTTCGGCCGAAGAGGCGCGCGATGCTTTCTCCGCACGGCGCATCGTCGAGGCCGGCATCCTCGAAGCGAGCGAGGGACGGCCGCTGTCGCAGGTGATCCGCAAGCTGCGTGACCACATCGCCGACGAGCAGCGCGCCATCGAAGGCGCCGATGCCGCCACGCGCGCCTTCCTGCTGGCCGACTTCCACGTGTGCCTGGCCGAGCAGATGGGGCACCAGCTGCTGGTCGACGTGCTGCGCGACCTCACGGCGCGCACCACGCTGGCGGCCACGCTCTACCAGTCGAAGCACGAGGCGGGGCAGTCTTGCTCGGAACATGGCGCCATCGTCGCGGCGCTCGAAGCCGGCGACACGGCCAGGGCGCGCCGGCTGATGCTCGATCACATCGGCAATGTCGAGCGCTCGCTCGAGGTCGATGCTGCCGCCGAGCCGGACGCGCCGAGCCGGCTGCGCGCCACGCTGGCGCCTGTGGCGTTGCCGCGCGCCAAGCGCTGAAGCCGTGCATTAATACCGGTGGTAGCTATCTGTTCGATAGCAGGCATAGCCCGCCGGGCCATCGCTTCCGGCGGATTTCCTCCCCAGTCCTGTTGCGCCGCACAAGGGCGCGCCCGCTGACACGGCCATGGGTTCCGGCTCGGCTACAGTCCGAGACAACTATGAACTCACCCCAACTCCAGCGCGGCGTGTTCCTCGCCCTTCTCGCCGCCGTGACCGCCGCCTTCCTCTGGGTGCTGATGCCGTTCTTCGGCGCAGTGCTGTGGGGGGTGGCGCTGGCGATCCTGTTCACGCCGCTCTACAAGTGGCTGCTGAAGAAAATGCGCGGCAAGCCCAATGCCGCGGCACTGTCGACGCTGGCGATCTGCCTGTTCATCGTGATCCTGCCGCTGGCGATGGTGGGCGTGTCGCTGGTGCAAGAGATCGCGCTGGTCACGCAGAACATCCGCTCGGGCCAGATCAACTTCGCGGCCTACTTCCAGCAGATCCTCGATGCCTCGCCGCAATGGCTGCTGAACCTGGTCGAGCGCTTCAACCTCGGCGACATGGCAGCCTGGCAGGCTCGCGTGTCGGCCATCGCGGGGCAGGCCAGCCAGATCATCGCGAGCCAGGCGCTCACCATCGGGCAGAACACCTTCGACTTTGTCGTCAGCTTCTTCGTGATGCTGTACCTGCTGTACTTCCTGGTGCGCGACGGCGCGACGCTGTCGAAGACGATGCGCGATGCCGTGCCGCTCGCCAAGCCGCACACGCACTACCTGCTCAACAAGTTCACCACCGTGATCCGCGCCACCGTGAAGGGCAACGTGGCTGTGGCCATTGCGCAGGGCACCATCGGCGGGCTGGCCTTCTGGTTCCTCGGCGTGCAGGGCGCGCTGCTGTGGGCGGTGCTGATGGCATTCCTCTCGCTGCTGCCCGCCGTGGGTGCCGCGCTGATCTGGGGGCCGGTGGCCATCTACTTCCTGGCCACGGGGCATTTCTGGCAGGGCGGCGTGCTGATCTTCGTTGGCGTGTTCGTGATCGGCCTGGTCGACAACATCCTGCGTCCCGTGCTGGTGGGCAAGGACACGCAGATGCCCGACTACATCGTGCTGATGTCGACCATCGGCGGCATGGCGATCTTCGGCATCAACGGCTTCGTGATCGGGCCGGTGATCGCGGCGCTGTTCATGGCCGCGTGGAGCCTGTTCGCGGATTCGGGGCACGTGGGCAACGGCCACGAGGCGGCTGAAAGCGCGGAAGGCGCCGGAGACAAGAAAAAGGGCTGAGGCAGGCACGGGCGCCGGTCCGTTTGCCCCCGCCCGCGCGCATTTCACGCGCGCAAACCTGCGTTTCGTCACATGGCGCTGGGCACCGCGCCCAGCCTGCGAGATCGTCGGGCCTCCAACTTCCAACGAGGCCTGCCATGCAACTTCCCGCCCTCCTGTCCCGCCCGGTCGTGCGCGCCCTGTGCACCGCCGTGGCCCTTGCGCCTTTCGGCGCCCTTGCCGCCGACCTGAGCCTGAGCGTCGCCGACGGCCCCACGGCCGAAGCCACGCTCTACGTCGCGCTGTACAACGACGCCGCCGGCTACGCCGACAGCAAGGCCGTGGCCTCGCAGACCGCGCCGATGCGCGAAGGCAAGGCCCGGCTCGTGTTCGCGGGGCTGGCGCCAGGGCGCTACGCGCTGCGGGTGTTTGCCGACGAGAACGGCAACGGCAAGCTCGACACCAACCTCATGGGCATGCCGACCGAGCGCTACGGCTTCTCGAACGACGCCAAGGGCAACCGCGCCCCGCCGTCCTTCGAAGCCGCGGCGATCAGCGTCGACGCCGACCTGCAGACCGTCATTCACCTGCACTGAGGAGTAGACCGCCATGGAACGACGCGAACTCCTGCGCCTGCTGGTTTCGGCCGGCGCCCTGCCCTTGCTGGCACCGCTGGCGCGCGCCGCCGGCACCGACGACTGGCAAGCCCAGTTCGAAGCCGCCAGCGCGCCCTGGAAGACCGGCTTCGCCACGCCCCCGGGCGACCTGCCGCTGACCCGCGCCACAGTGCGCGGGCGCTTTCCCGATGCCGTTGCCGGCACGCTGTTTCGCATCGGCCCGGCCGGCCACGACCTGGGCGGCGAGCGCTATCACCACTGGTTCGACGGTGACGGCATGGTGCACAGCTTCGCAATCGACGGCGCCGACGTGCGCCACCAGGGCCGCTACGTCGCCACGCCCAAACGCGTGGCCGAGGCGAAGGCCGGCCGCCGCCTGTTGGAAGCCTTCGGCACCATGCCGCCGGGCGTGGAGCCGCCAACCTCGGCCGACAGCATCAACGTCGCCAACACCAGCGTGCTGCCGATGCGCGGCGAGGTGCTGGCGCTGTGGGAAGGCGGCTCGGCCACGCGCATCGATGCGCGCACGCTGGACACGTTGGGCGTGAAGACCTGGCGCGCCGATCTCGCGGGCATGCCGTTCTCGGCCCACCCGAAGGTCGACCCGGACGGCACGATCTGGAACTTCGGCGTGAGCTCCGGCCAGGGCCTGCTGGCGCTGTACGAGATCGCGCCCGAAGGCACGCTGCGGCGCGCCGCCGTGGTGCCGGTGGCCGACATGCCGATGGTCCACGACTTCACCGTGACCGAGCGACACCTGGTGTTCCTGATGCCGCCACTGGTCTATGACGGCAAGCGCAAGGAAGCCGGCGCGAGCTTCCTAGACGCCCACGTCTGGCGGCCCGAGCTCGGCATGCGCGCGCTGGTGGTCGACAAGCAGAACTGGGAGAAGCGCCAGATGCTCACGCTGCCGGCCGGCTTCCTCTTTCACGTCGGCAATGCCTGGGAAGAAGACACGCCGCGCGGCACGCAGATCCACATCGACTACGTGCGTTCGGACAACGCCGACTCGGTGTTCACGACCAACCGCGAAGTGATGCGCGCGCGCATTGTGAGAAGCACCCATCCACACCTGACCGTCGCCACGCTGAATCTCGGCACTGGGGAGGCCACGCAGAAGGCCCTGCCGCTGGAGGCCGAGTTTCCGCGCATCGACCCGCGCCGCGTGGGCATGCGCCACCGCAACGTGGTTCATGCCACGCAGATCCGCCCTGATATTCCGGGCTTCGGCTCCATCGCGCGCACCGACGTCGAAACCGGCCGCAGCCAGCGCTTCAACTATGGCGCGCAGGCCTTGGTGGAAGAGCATGTCTTCGTGCCAGACGGCTCGAAGCCGGGCTGGGTGCTGGGCACGGTGCTCGACTTCGGCCGGCAGAAGACGGTGCTGTCGTGCTTCGCGGCCGACCACCTGGCGGCGGGGCCGGTGGCGCAGGCCACGCTGCCTTACGCGTTGCCGCTGGGCCTGCACGGCGCCTTCGTGTCTGCCTGAAGAAGCTCAGGCCGCCCACCAGCCTTCGTCGAAGCGCCCCTGCAGGAAGGCCACGAAGCCCGACACCTTGCCCGGCACCAGCTTGGGCGAGGGAAAGACGGCGTGGATCTCCTGCTCGGGCAGCGCGTGGTCGCCGAGCACTTCGCGCACCTTGCCCGTGGCCAGCGAGTCGCTGGCCACGTAGCGCGGCATCAGCGCAATGCCCAGCCCGTCGCGTGCTGCGGCCAGCACGGCGGAAAGGTTGTTCGAGCGGAAGCGGCCGGACACAGGCACCGTCACCGGCTCGCCCTTGGGCGTGTGCATGCGCCAGAACTCGTCGCCCACCACGCTGCTGTAGATGAGCGCCACGTGCGCGCTCAGGTCCTGCGCCCGCTTCGGCGTGCCGTGTTTCTTAAGGTAGGCCGGTGACGCGACCATCGCCCACGGATTGACCCCCAGGTAGCGTGCGCCCAGCGAAGAATCGGCCAGCTTGCCCATGCGGATCGCCACATCGATGCCCTGTGCGATCAGGTCCACGTAGCGGTCCTCGAAGCTCAGGTCGAGCTGCACCTGCGGATGCCGGCGCATGTATTCGAGTGCCAGCGGCACCACCACGCGCCGCCCGAACGCCACCGAGGTGCCCACGCGCAGCAGCCCCTGAGCCTGGTTCTGCCGCAGCTGCACGATGCTGTCGGCCTCCTCGGCCTCGCGCACGATGGTCTTGCACTTCTCGTAATACAGCGCGCCCGGCTCGGTGAGGCTCACGCCGCGCGTGTTGCGGTTGAGCAGGCGCACCTTCAGCCGCTCCTCGGTGGCCGCGATCTGCTTGGTCACGGTGGGCTGCGTGGTGTTGAACTCGCGCGCCGCCTTCGAGAAGCTGCCGGTCTCGACCACGCGCACGAACATTTCCATTGCCAACAATCTGTCCATGGGCCGGATGGTAGCCACTTATTCCGCCATGGAATAGGTTTTATGGTCCCCAGCCGTCTTCTTCGAATGCCCCCCGCTTCCTACAGTGGGACCACCTCAAGGAGACTCAAATGGCAAAGATGACAGCGGTGCAAGCCGCGGTTCTGGTGATGGAAAAAGAAGGCGTGACGCAGGCCTTCGGCGTTCCGGGCGCGGCAATCAACCCGATGTATTCGGCGCTGCGCCAGCGCGGCAGCATCTCGCACATCCTCGCGCGCCACGTCGAGGGCGCTTCGCACATGGCCGAGGGCTACACCCGTGCCATCGCCGGCAACATCGGCGTGTGCATCGGCACCTCGGGGCCGGCGGGCACCGACATGATCACGGGCCTGTATTCGGCCTGGGCCGATTCGATCCCCATTCTCTGCATCACCGGCCAGGCGCCGCGCGCGCGGCTCTACAAGGAAGACTTCCAGGCGGTCGACATCGAGTCGATCTCCAAGCCCGTCACCAAGTGGTCGGTCACGGTGCGCGAGCCGGGCCAGGTGCCGCAGGTGTTCCAGCAGGCCTTTCACCTGATGCGCTCGGGCCGCCCGGGCCCAGTGCTGATCGACCTGCCCTTCGACGTGCAGATGGCGCAGATCGAATTCGACATCGACAGCTACGAGCCGCTCAAGCCCTACAAGCCGGCCGCCACGCGCGCCCAGATCGAAAAAGCCATCGGCATGCTGAATGCGGCCGAGCGCCCGCTGATCGTGGCCGGCGGCGGCGTCA
The DNA here is from genome assembly GCF_900106655.1 of Variovorax sp. YR634. Classification (NCBI taxonomy): domain Bacteria; kingdom Pseudomonadati; phylum Pseudomonadota; class Betaproteobacteria; order Burkholderiales; family Comamonadaceae; genus Variovorax; species Variovorax sp. YR634. Next base: position 97,489 of record NZ_FNOL01000019.1, on the reverse strand, counting down.
TCAACGCAGATGCGGCCGACCTGCTGGTGCGCTTTGCCGAAGCCACCGGCGTGCCGGTGATTCCCACGCTGATGGGCTGGGGCGCGATCCCTGACGACCATCCGCTGATGGCCGGCATGTGCGGCCTGCAGACCAGCCACCGCTACGGCAACGCAACGATGCTGGCGAGCGACTTCGTGCTTGGCATCGGCAACCGCTGGGCCAACCGCCACACGGGCTCGGTCGATGTGTACACCAAGGGCCGAACCTTCGTGCACATCGACATCGAACCCACGCAGATCGGCCGCGTGTTCACGCCGGACTTCGGCATCGTCTCGGACGCCAAGGCCGCGCTCGAACTCTTCGTCGAAGTGGCCGAGGAAATGAAGGCCGCAGGCCGCCTGCCCGACCGCCGCGGCTGGGCCAAGCAATGCATCGAGCGCAAGAAGACGATGCTGCGCAAGACCAATTTCGACGACGTGCCGATGAAGCCGCAGCGCGTGTACCAGTGCATGAACAACAACTTCAGCAACGACACCTGCTACGTGAGCACCATCGGTCTCTCGCAGATCGCCGCCGCGCAGTTCCTGCACGTGTACAACCCGCGCCACTGGATCAACTGCGGCCAGGCCGGCCCGCTGGGCTGGACCATTCCCGCCGCGCTGGGCGTGCGCGCCGCCGACCCGACGCGCAAGATCGTCGCGCTCTCGGGCGACTACGACTTCCAGTTCATGATCGAAGAGCTGGCCGTGGGCGCGCAGTTCAAGCTGCCGTACATCCACATCGTGGTGAACAACTCCTACCTCGGCCTGATCCGCCAGGCGCAGCGCGGCTTCGAGATGGACTACTGCGTGCAGCTCGCCTTCGACAACATCAACGCGGGCCCCGATGCAGGCATCGAAAGCAGCTACGGCGTGGACCACCTGAAAGTGGTCGAGGGCCTGGGCTGCAAGGCCATTCGCGTGAACAAGCAGGAAGAGATCGCGCCGGCCATCCGCCGCGCCGAGGCGCTGATGTCCGAGTTCAGCGTGCCGGTGGTGATCGAAGTGATGCTCGAGCGCGTGACCAACATCGCGATGGGCACCGAGATCGACAACATCACCGAATTCGAACCGCTGGCGGAGACCATCGCCGATGCGCCGACCGCCGTCGCGGCCATGCTGGATTGAGACTGCAAGAAAGAAAAACGACATGCCAAAGTTCGCAGCCAATCTCACGATGCTCTTCACCGAGCTGCCGTTCATGCAGCGCTTCGAGGCTGCCGCCAAGGCGGGCTTCGAAGGGGTGGAGTACCTCTTCCCCTACCCCTTCGAGAAGAAGGAGCTCGCCGCCGCCCTGCGCGACAACGGCCTGCAGCAGGTGCTGCACAACCTGCCGGCCGGCGACTGGGACAAGGGCGAGCGCGGCATCGCCTGCCACCCCGACCGCACGGGCGAGTTCGCCGAAGGCATCGGCGTGGCGATCGACTACGCGACGGCGCTCGGCTGCCCGCAGGTCAACTGCCTCGTGGGCAAGGTGCCTGCCGGCGTGAGCAGGGAGCTTGCGCACAAGACGGTGGTCGACAACCTTCGCCTTGCCGCACGCGAACTCGAAGCGGCAGGTTTGCGCCTGCTGATCGAGCCCATCAACACCTTCGACATTCCGGGCTTCTTTCTCACGCGCACTGACCAGGCGCTGGCTCTGATCGAAGAAGTCGGCTCGGCCAACCTGCGCGTGCAATACGACATCTACCACGCGCAGCGCATGGAAGGCGAGCTGGGCAACACGCTCACCAAGCACCTCGCGCAGATCGGCCACATCCAGCTGGCCGACAACCCGGGCCGCGGCGAGCCGGGCACGGGCGAGATCAACTACCCATGGCTGTTCAAGCACATCGATTCGCTCGGCTACGACGGCTGGATCGGCTGCGAATACAAGCCCCGCGCGACCACCGTGGAAGGCCTCGGCTGGCGCCAGGCGCTCACGCAGAAGCAATGAACATCGCGAACCTCGAGAACATCGGATAAGGAAACCAGAGACATGACGACCCAACAAAAAATCGGATTCATCGGCCTCGGCATCATGGGAGCTCCCATGGCGGGCCACCTGCTCGACGCAGGCCACCAGCTGTTCGTGAACACGCAGGGCAACACGCCCGAGCCTTTCATCTCGAAGGCCACGATCTGCGCCTCGGCCGCCGAGGTGGCGCGCCAGGCCGACATCATCTTCATCATGGTGCCGGACACGCCCGACGTCGAGAAGGTGCTGTTCGGCGAGCCGGGCACGCAAGGCGTGGCCGAGGGCCTGAAGGATTCGCGCGGCAAGATCGTGGTGGACTGCAGCTCCATCGACCCGATTGCCACCAAGGGCTTCGCCAAGCGCATCATCGCGCTCGGCGCCGGCTACATCGACGCGCCGGTCTCCGGCGGCGAAGTGGGCGCCAAGGCCGCCAGCCTCACGATCATGTGCGGCGGCGACGAAGGCACCTTCGAGCGCGTGAAGCCGCTGCTCGACAAGATGGGCAAGAACGTGACGCTGGTGGGCGGCGCGGGCGACGGCCAGGTCTGCAAGGTGGCCAACCAGATCATCGTGGCGCTGAACATCGCGGCCGTGGGCGAGGCGCTGGTGTTCGCCTCCAAGGCCGGCGCCGATCCGGCCAAGGTGCGCCAGGCGCTGATGGGCGGCTTTGCCAGCTCGCGCATCCTCGAAGTGCATGGCGAGCGGATGATCAAGCGCACCTTCGCGCCGGGCTTCCGCATCGCGCTGCACCAGAAGGACCTGAACCTCGCGATGCAGAGCGCGCGCTCGCTGGGCGTGGCGCTGCCGCAGACAGCGGGAGCCGCGCAGCTGATGAATGCGTGTGCGGCGCTGGGCTACGGGCAGCTCGACCACTCGGCGCTGGTGCGCGCGCTCGAAGCGCTCGCCCAGCACACCGTCACTCCTGACTGAGCCTCAGGTTTTCGCAGCAGCCTCTAGAGACTCTTTGAGGTTGCGCCGACGCCATGCCCAGGTCTTGATGGCCTGCGGCAGGATGCCCAGGCACGACGCGTAGTACGTCACCTTGAAGCCCCAGAAACGCGGGCCGATGGGAGTGTTGCGGAACAGGTCGCCGGCCAGGATGGACAGCAGCGCCTCCTGCATCCGCCAGATGTTGCGCGGGTTCATGAACAGCCGGCGGATGGCCGGCGAGGTGATGCGGTAGATGAACCACGAGAACATCTGCGGTCCGCGCTTCATCACCTTTTCGTAGTGGCGGAAGGCCTTCTCGGCTTCCTTCGCCTCGCCCTTGAGCCAGTGGTCGGCCGCGGTGGCGGCCTCGAAGCCGCTGTTCATCGCCAGGTACACGCCCGAGGAAAACATCGGGTCGACGAAGGCATAGGCGTCGCCCACCATCATGAAGCGGTCGCCGCGGCAGAACGCGGAGTCGTAGGCGTAGTTGCCGGTGGAGGTGGCGCCTTCCATCAGCGTGGCGTTCTTCAGGCGCTCGGCCAGCTTGGGCGCAAGCGCGATGGTTTCCATCAGGAACTCTTCGAGCGTGCCCTTGCGGTTCTTGAAGTACGCAGGCGAAGCCACCGCGCCGACGCTCACGGTGCCGTCCTTCAGCGGGATGTACCAGAACCAGCCGTGGTCGAACCAGAACAGCGTGATGTTGCCCTCGAAGCGGCCCGGCCGGCGCTCGGCGTTGGCGAAGTGGCCGAACAGCGCGGCGCTGGCGTGCTTGCGGTTGCGGCGCTTGGCGTCGAACTGGTTCGACAGCAGTGTGTCGCGCCCGCTCGCGTCGATCACGAAGCGCGGGCGCCAGGTGGTCTCGGCGCCGTCGTCGGCCTTGACCTTGACCAGCGGGCGGTTGTCTGGCGTGCCCTTGCCGGCCTCCATGTCCACGCCTGTGACACGCTGGCCCTCGAAGGTGCGCGCGCCGCGATTGCCGGCATGGCGGAACAGCAGTTCGTCGAACTCCGAGCGGCGCACGTGCACCGCGTACGGAAAGCTCTTGTCCATCGCCTCGGCAAAGTGAAAGTGGCTGGTGTGGTCATGCCAGGGCGAGACGAACTCGGCGCCGTGCTTGCGGATGCCGATGGCCTCGACCTCGGTGCGCACGCCCAGCCGGTCGAACAGCGGCATGTTCATCGGCAGCAGCGATTCGCCGATGTGAAAGCGCGGATGCTGCGCCTTCTCGATGAGCACCACGTCGTGCCCCTTGTCCGCGAGCAGCGCGGCCACCGTGGAGCCCGAAGGGCCGCCGCCGATGACCACGACATCGGGGTCGTTGCTGGTGAAAGGTCCGGATGTCATGCGCTGTTGCCCCTCATTGGTTTTGTCGTTGTTGGAGATTCCCCGGCCAATACCCTGTTAACCGTAGGTAACGATCTGCAGTTTAGCGAACCGGCCAGCCCTACTTATCAAGCTAAAGATATAGATCCAGGCGTTTTCGGCATTCACCCTGTAAGAAGAGGCCACGCTTTTGCGGTAGCCTCATTGCCCGTCAGAAACAAGGAGACTTTCATGGCTGCACCCCTTTCCCCTGCAGAAGAAGCACTTCGCGAGGCAGCGCGCGAATACCACCGCTCGCCCGTCAAGGGCAAGATCTCGATCACCCCGACCAAGCCCCTGCTGAACCAGCGCGACCTGTCGCTGGCCTATTCGCCGGGCGTGGCGTACCCCTGTCTCGACATCGCCGCGGATCCGGCCACGGCCTCCGAATACACCGCGCGCGGCAATCTCGTGGGCGTCATCACCAACGGCACGGCCGTGCTCGGCCTGGGCAACATCGGCCCGCTGGCCGCCAAGCCGGTAATGGAAGGCAAGGGCTGCCTGTTCAAGAAATTCGCCGGCATCGACGTGTTCGACATCGAGCTGGCCGAGAACGACCCCGACAAGCTGGTCGACATCATCGCGGCGCTGGAGCCCACGCTGGGCGGCATCAACCTCGAGGACATCAAGGCGCCCGAGTGCTTCTACATCGAGAAGAAGCTGCGCGAGCGCATGAACATTCCGGTGTTCCACGACGACCAGCACGGCACGGCCATCATCTCGGCCGCCGCGCTGCTCAACGGCCTGGAGCTGGTCGGCAAGAAGATCGAGGACGTGAAGATCGCCGTCTCGGGCGCCGGCGCCGCAGCCATCGCCTGCCTCGACGTGATGGTGGGCCTGGGCGCCAAGCCCGCCAACATCTACGCCTGCGACTCCAAGGGCCTGATCTACATGGGCCGCGCGGGCGGCTTCGACGAATCCAAGGCACGCTACGCCCAGAAAGACACCGGCGCCCGCACCCTGGCCGACGTGGTGAAGGACGCCGATGTGTTCCTGGGCTGCTCGGCCCCGGGCGTGATGACGGCCGAGATGGTCAAGACCATGGGCACGCAGCCCATCATCCTGGCGCTGGCCAACCCCGAGCCTGAAATCCGCCCCGAGCTGGCCAAGGCCGTGCGGCCGGACTGCATCATTGCCACGGGCCGTTCGGACTATCCGAACCAGGTCAACAACGTGCTGTGCTTCCCGTACATCTTCCGCGGCGCGCTCGATTGCGGCGCCAGCAAGATCACCGAAGAAATGAAGCTGGCCTGCGTTCGCGAGATCGCCGACCTCACCAAGGCCGACATCAGCGAAGAGGTGGCCACCGCCTACGCCGGCCAGGAGCTGGCCTTCGGCCCCGACTACATCATTCCGAAGCCCTTCGACTCGCGCCTGATCCTGCGCATCGCCCCGGCCGTGGCCAAGGCTGCCGCCGCCTCGGGCGTGGCCTCGCGCCCGATCGAAGACATGGACGCATACCGCCAGCACCTGACGCGCTTCGTCTACCAGACCGGCATGTTCATGCGCCCGGTGTTCAGCGCCGCCAAGATCGCCACCGCCAAGCGCGTGGCCTACGCCGAAGGCGAAGACGAGCGCGTGCTGCGCGCCGCCCAGTGGGCCGTGGACGAAGGCCTGGCCAAGCCCATCCTGGTGGGCCGCCCCGCCGTGATCGAGGCGCGCATCAAGAAGGCCGGCCTGCACATCCGCACGGGCATCGACTTCGAGATCGTCGACCCCGAGGACGATCCGCGCTTCCGCATCTACTGGGAAAGCTTCCACAAGCTCATGGGCCGCCGCGGCGTGACGCCGGAGGCCGCCAAGACGATGGTGCGCCGCTCGAACACCACCATCGCCGCGCTGATGATGCACCTGGGCGACGCCGACGCCATGATCTGCGGCCTGGTCGGTCGCTTCGACGTGCACCTGGAGCACATCCGCAACCTGATCGGCCTGAAGCGCGGCGCGCCGGGCTTCGCAACGCTGAACGCGCTCACGCTCGACAAGCGCACGGTGTTCATCACCGACACCAACGTGAACGAAGACCCGAGCGCCGAGCTGCTGGCAAGCATTGCGCTGATGGCCGCCGAGGAAGTGCGCCGCTTCGGCCTGCCGCCGAAGGTGGCCTTCCTGTCGCACTCGAACTACGGCACCTCCAGCCGCGGCTCTGCCCGCAAGATGCGGCTGGCGCGCGACCTGTTCGCGCAGATGGCGCCCGACATCGAATGCGACGGCGAAATGCACGGCGACGCGGCACTGTCGGAAGAAATCCGCCGCACCGCCCTGCCCGAGACCACGCTGAGCGGCGAAGCCAACCTGCTGGTGTGCCCGAACCTCGACTCGGCGCACATCCTCTACAACGTGCTGAAGATGACGGGTGCCAACGGCATCACCGTCGGCCCGGTGCTGCTGGGCGCCGCAAGCTCGGCGCACGTGCTGACGCCGTCGTCGACGGTGCGCCGCATCATCAACATGACGGCGCTGGCGGTGGCGAAGGTCACGGTGGACAAGTAAGAGCCTTCAACCGGTGGGTGTTTTTGCCCGCCTTCGGTGCCAAAAACGCGGCCTCGCCGCGTTTTTGCATTTGAGGGGTGCAAAGGCGCACCGTCTCGATCCACTGGAAGGGTTCGCACCAATCGCGTGCGGGCACCGTTTTTGCTTGAATGCCGAAGCATTCACCTTCCCCTAACGGATCGATCTCCGCATGAACAAGCGCCAACTGCTCCAGTCCTTCCTCGCCGCCTCGGCCATCTGCTTCGGCCTCACACCGGCCCTTGCACAGAGCCCGACGCCGATCAAGTTCCAGCTCGACTGGCGTTTCGAAGGACCGGCCGCGCTGTTCCTGCACCCCGCGGCCAAGGGCTACTTCAAGGCGGCCGGGCTCGACGTGACCATCGACGCGGGCAACGGCTCGGGCGGCACCGTCACGCGCGTGGCCTCGGGCGCCTACGACATGGGCTTTGCCGACCTCGCGGCGCTGATGGAATTTCACGCCAACAACCCCGACAGCCCCAACAAGCCGGTCGCGGTGATGATGGTCTACAACAACACGCCGGCCTCGGTCATGGCGCTCAAGAAGAGCGGCATCACCAAGCCGGCCGACCTAGCCGGCAAGAAGCTGGGCGCGCCGGTGTTCGACGCAGGCCGCCGCGCGTTCCCGATCTTCGCCAAGGCCAACAACATCGGCGCCGTCAACTGGACCGCCATGGACCCGACGCTGCGTGAAACCATGCTGATGCGTGGCGACATCGACGCGATCACCGGCTTCACCTTCACCTCGCTGCTCAACCTCGAGGCGCGCGGCGCCAAGACGGCCGACGTGGTGGTGCTGCCCTACCCCGACTACGGCGTGAAGCTGTACGGCAACGTCATCATCGCCTCGCCCAAGCTCATCAAGGAGAACCCGGCGGCGGTGAAGAAATTCCTCTCGGCCTTTGCCAAGGGCGCGAAGGAAGTCATTGCCAACCCGGCCGTGGCCATCGAATCGGTGAAGGCGCGGGACGGCATCATCGACAGCAAGCTCGAAACCCGCCGCCTGCAACTGGCCATCGACACCGTCATCAACAGCCCTGACGCACGCGCCGAAGGCTTCGGCGCGGTCAACGCAGGCCGCATGTCGCTGATGGCCTCGCAGGTGTCGGATGCCTTCAACACCAAGACGCGCGTGAGCCCCGACGCGGTGTGGACCGCTTCGCTGCTGCCGCCCGCCGCTGAACTGAACATCCTGCGCAAGTGATGGCGGACGCATCGCAAGACGCGGCTGCCCCCTTCGTCGACTTCCAGGACGTCTGGCTCGCCTACAACGAAGAGCTGCTGCGCGCCAACCACTTCGCGGTCGAGGCCATCGACCTGAAGGTCAAGCGCGGCGAATTCATCGCCATCGTCGGCCCCTCGGGCTGCGGCAAGTCGACCTTCATGAAGCTCACCACCGGGCTGAAGATGCCGTCGATGGGCCGCATCCGCATCGACGGCCAGCCGGTGACCGGGCCGCTCAAGATATCGGGCATGGCCTTTCAGGCGCCGTCGCTGCTGCCGTGGCGCACCACGGTCGACAACGTGCTGCTGCCGCTGGAAATCGTCGAGCCCTACCGCTCGAACTTCAAGGCCAAGCGCAAGGAATACGTCGAGCGCGCACGCAAGCTGCTGCAGAAGGTGGGCCTTGCGGGCTATGAAGATAAGTTTCCGTGGCAGCTCTCGGGCGGCATGCAGCAGCGCGCGAGCATCTGCCGCGCGCTCATCCACGAGCCCAAGATGCTGCTGCTCGACGAGCCCTTCGGCGCGCTCGACGCATTCACGCGCGAAGAGCTGTGGTGCATCCTGCGCGACCTCTGGACCGAGCAGCAGTTCAACGTGATCCTGGTGACGCACGACCTGCGCGAATCGGTGTTCCTCGCCGACACGGTGTACGTGATGAGCAAGAGCCCGGGGCGCTTCGTGGTCAAGCGCGAGATCGACCTGCCGCGTCCGCGCGAACTCGAGCTCACCTACACGAAAGAGTTCACCGACATCGTGCTGGAGCTGCGCGGGCACATCGGTGCCATCCGCAATACCGGCATCAGCGCGGCGCAGACGGCCGCGGCCGTGTCTCACTGAGCGGGCGCACCATGAAGAACACCAAGCAAATCGAACGCTGGTCGCCATGGCTGCTGCTGGTCGCGGTGCTCATCCTGTGGCAGGTCATCTGCGCTGGCTTCGAGGTTTCGGACTTCATCTTCCCGAGCCCCTGGCGCATCTGGACGCAGTTCTGGGAATACAAGGAAATCATCGCGGGCCACGCATGGCGCACCTTCTGGGTCACGATGGCCGGCTTTGGCCTGGCGATCGTGGTGGGCGTTCTGCTGGGCTTCGTGATCGGCAGCTCGCGCATCGCGTACGCGGCGATCTATCCGCTGATGACGGCCTTCAACGCACTGCCCAAGGCGGCCTTCGTGCCTATCCTCGTGGTGTGGTTCGGCATCGGCGTGGGGCCGGCGATTCTCACGGCCTTTCTGATCAGCTTCTTCCCGATCATGGTCAACATCGCGACCGGCCTCGCCACGCTGGAGCCGGAGCTCGAAGACGTGCTGCGCGTGCTCGGCGCCAAGCGCTGGGACGTGCTCATGAAGATCGGCCTGCCGCGCTCCATGCCCTACTTCTTCGGCTCGCTGAAGGTGGCGATCACGCTGGCTTTTGTCGGCACCACGGTGAGCGAGATGACCGCCGCCAACGAAGGCATCGGCTACCTGCTGATCTCCGCCGGCTCGGCCATGCAGATGGGCCTGGCCTTCGCGGGCCTGATGGTGGTGGGCGCAATGGCCATGCTGATGTACGAGCTCTTCAGCGTGATCGAGAAGCACACCACGGGTTGGGCGCACCGGGGTTCGCAGAATCAGTAAGTAGGCCGCGCCGGATTCAACATCGGTGCCTGCCACGGATCAGGTGAGATGCCAGCGCCGGCTGTGCTGCCCCTGCTTCGCGAACACGTGGGCGAGGTGCTTCTTGACTGTGTTGACACTGATGCCGAGTCGCTCGGCGATCTGCTTGTTGGTCATGTCCCGGTACATCAGCGAAAGCACCTCGTCCTCGCGTGCGGTCAGTTTGATTGCAGGTGATATCGCGCAGGACGCCGGCCGCCCGCCGCCTGCCTTCAATCGCAGCACAGACAGATAGAGTGCCTGCAACACCGGGCCCGGGAAGCCCAAGGTGCCTGCCAGCACGGCATCCAGCGATTGCGCGAACTGCTCTGCGCTCGCTGTCCACTCGACGCAGCCGCGCGCCTGACTCCGGATCGCTGCATCCAGCCCCAGCATGGAGGGCTCCTCCCAGCCGAGGAGCCAGTCGGTGGCTGGAAAGCGGCGGCGCAGATCGTCCAGTTTGTTGACTCTCTCCGGTGAAATCAACGCGATGTCCACCAACAGCAAACGAGGCGCCTGCTGCCGGCAGCAGGCTTCCAGGTCAGAGATGCTTTTCATTTCCGCGTACTCGACCTGATACATCTGCTCAGCCCAGTGCCTCGAGGCCAACAGGTCCAGCCCGGACAGCGGCGATGCGCGACCTGGACAGGTTGCGACGAGAACCGGAACACGGACTTCGACTGCAGGGCACGGGGCAGGAGATGGAATCTCCAGGCAAGCCGGCTGAAAACAGCTCGATGTCCACAGCGTGGGTGGCGCAAATGGCGACGGGGGGCGGAAGTCTTGCGTGAACGGCCGCGGATCTGCGTTCCACGCAGGTTCCAGCCCAGCAGACGACAGTGGGATTTCTTCCATGGCTTCCCCCGGGGCACTTGTTTTGGAGGTATCCGGAGGTTAATGATAAAGACCGCACCATCGTGCAGATAGGTCCGCGGACCTCCCAAGGTATCAAAAGGTTAAGGGCATGAGAGCGCACGCCCGGCACGACGCGTCATCCTTTGGGTGACAACTTTTATCCCATGGACAAGGCGCCGTCTGACGGCACAGCATGCCTCCTCTGCTGATACGTGAGCCTGGTTGATTGGCGGCGAACGCGCCTCAATCGGGTGCACTGATTCCGATCGGCGGGTTTTTTCTCAACCAAGGAGTGTTTATGCCCGCGCTAAATTTGACGGCTGGCTCGACCGTCACCCTGGACGAATCCGCCAATCTGCAGAACCTTGCCGCTACTCCCGCCGTTGCCGGCGACAGTAACGACAATGACATCTCCGCAAGCTCGCTGCCGACTGCCTTCAGCAGCCGCCTGGCGGCCCAGAGTGTCGGGACCGCCATCAACGCCGCGTTGAGTGGCTACAACGGGTCCAATACCGGCACCAACGCATTCACATTCAGCATCTCCGGCACGGTCACCGATGTGTCCTTCACGGACACGAACGGCGCTCCGCTCAATGGCTTCGACAGCGGCCTCAATACAGCCGACGGCGAAGACATCTTCCTTTACACCGACACGACCAACAACAACGTCGTCTACGGGAAGACCGCCCTCAATGTCGTCGTGTTCGCCGCCTACCTGGAGGAAACGGGAACCCCGGTGACCGGCGCCAAGATCTGGATGGTCCAGTACGAAGCGATATCGGACCCGGATGCCACCAACCCCGACGATGCAGTCAACCTGCTCGACAAGGTCTTCGTCAGTGTCAGCCAGGATACGGAGTTCAACCTCGCAGGCGCGCCATCCGGCCAGAACCTGTTCCTGATGTTCACGAAGGACAATCCGACGATCGTCAACGGCCGGATTTCCGACGTGTCGATCATCGCGACGGGGAAGGACCCGGCAAATCAGTCCGGGGCCAACCCCAACAGCACCGCCGACGATATCAACATCACGACCGGCGACACGATCAACACCAGCAAGGCCGGCGGGCCGACCACGTTTGGCACCAACAGCCAGATGATCACCGAGCAGGAAGGCATCCGCTTCACGTTCGTGACCGGCGCCAGGGCGGACGTCACCATTCCGACCCTGGACCAGAACGAGGCCGATCTGGAATCGAACATCGACTTCACCGGCATGTTCGGAGCAAGGACTGCCGATTTCGACGTTGTGCAGTTGCAAAGCGGAAAGACCGCCCAGGTCAAGATCACCGCATACAGCACGGCGCTCGAGGCCGGCAACAGTTTCATCGAGGGCTATTCGGGCGACCAGGTGATTTCGATCACGAGCGTGCGCGTGCTCGACTCCGTCACCGGGGCGGCCCTGGAAACCTTCTCGAACGGCGCCGAGGGCGGACAGAGTTCGGCCATCGTCATCAGCGTCACCGGCGGCATCGCAACAATCACCGGCGTCAAGTCCGGCTACTCGATCGAATACACGACGTCAGCGGACCACAACCGCGTACTCATCGAAAACGGGGCCGACCTCAATGCCTCGGGCAACACCCACGCGGACTTCGACATCGGAGGCTTCCGGCTGCTGCGGGTTTCCAACGCAACGGCAGAGGTCGGCTCCATGATGGTCTTCGAGGACGACGGCCCGTCCATCGTGCTGGCAACGCCCACCGATACGGCGCTGCTCAACACCCAGGACGCACAGACCGTCGGAGCAGCCTCCGACTCCGCCACCCAGGACTTCGCGACGGCCTTCGGCACAACTTCGAGCAGCTTCGGCACCGACGGGGCAGGCACCACCGACTCGAGCTTCGCGCTCGGCGTGAAGACGCAGGGCGAAGACTCCGGGCTCAAGAGCGATGGCGCCACCATCTACCTGTACCTGCTGAACGGCAAGGTCATCGGCTCGACCTCCGCCACCGAGGCCAGCGTCTCGGCAGCCAACACCGTCTTCGACCTGGCCGTGAACGCAACCGGCTCGGTAACGCTGCAGCAGTTTGCAGAAATCGACCACGCGCTGCCGGGTGCTTCGTCGAACTACGCGGCCCAGCAGGCCACGATGGCCGACGATCTGATCACCCTGACCAATGCCGTGACGCTCACCGATCGCGATGGCGACACCGCCGCCGATTCCGAGCTGCTCAACATCGGCGCGAACATCAAGTTCGACGACGACGGCCCGTCCATCGTGCTGGCAGCGCCCACCGACACGACGCTGCTCAATATCCAGGACGCACAGACCATCGGGGCAGCCACCGACTCCGCCACCCAGGACTTCGCGACGGCCTTCGGCGTGACTTCGAGTGGCTATGGCGCCGACGGGGCGGGCAGCACCGCATCGACCTTCGCGCTCGGCGTGGCAACGCAGGGCGGCGCATCCGGGCTCACGAGTGACGGTGCGGTCATCAGGCTGTACCTGGTTGCCGGAACGGTCATAGGTTCGACCTCCGCCACCGAGGCCGGTATTTCGGCGGCCAACATCATCTTCGATGTCGCCGTGAGTGGCGCCGGTTCGGTAACGCTGCAGCAGTTTGCCGAAATCGACCACGCGCTGCCGGGTGCTTCGTCGAACTACGCGGCCCAGCAGGCCACGCTGGCCGACACCTTGATCACCCTGACCAATGCCGTGACGCTCACCGATGGCGATGGCGACACCGCGACCGATTCCAAGGTGCTCAACATCGGCGCCAACATCAAGTTCGACGACGACGGCCCGACGGTGACCGCCATCTCCGACCTCACCGGAGCGAACGACGCGCAGCCCATTGCGGGAACCTACAACTTCTCCATTGGCGCCGACGACGTGGACAACTCGTCGACCGACGGCATCGTGCTGAACAGCCTGACCGGAACGACCGGCGGCGGGCGGCCCATCACCGATACAGCCGTCTCTCACTTTGCCGAAGACGCCACGACCGTCACCTACAACTTCAGCTTCAACTACTACCCCGGGCCAACGTCGACGACAACGCAGGCGGCAACAGGCACGGTCGTCTTCAACAAGACAGACGGTACTTACGCCTTCGATCTGGATCAGGTCTTCGGAGGACAAACGACGTTCTCCACGAGTGCGCCGCTGGCATCCTTCAACTACGACACGGAAGGCAACAACTCGCCGGAGATCGTGGTCCAGAAATACAGCAACGACTTTTTCGGCGTGCTGTCAGCCAGGGCCTCCTCGCCTCCGAGTGATTCCAGCGATCTGTTGGCGGGCGGCAATCACGCGTTCCTGACGGGCGAAACCTTCACCAGCCAGACCGCGGGTTTTGTCAACGTCGCAACCAACACCCTCGGGGTGAACTCCGATACCGTCCAAGCCGGCGAGTTGCTGAACTTCGACTTCTACAAATCGAATCCGGTGAGCAACCCCAATCTGACGAGCCCGCCGCAGCGACCCGGGGCGACCATCGTCGGTACGGACACGGCCTACGCTGACGCGATCAACATCACGATCGATCAGATCACGGACGGCGAAGATGTGGCGGTTCTGCTGAAGCTGTTCAATGCGTCGACCAACACCACCACGACCAGGCTTCTGATCGCCAACTCCGCGGCGGACTATCAATCGGCCGGAGGAGGCCTGAAGGTCGTCAGCATCGGCGAGGACGACTACGACAGCGCCAATTTCCAGATCACGGGCTTGCAGGTCCTGAGCAGCACCGAAGAAATCACTGGCACGGGTATCAGCCTGAGCGGCCATAACGCGGTGAATCTGACCGCGACCGGTTCGAACTATGCCGATACGGCGGACAACGATGTGTTCAAGATCATCAAGATCGATGTGATCACGTCGGCGACGATCAATTCGGACGTGGACCTGAACTTTGTGGGTCAGGTGATCGACGGCGATGCCGACTTCGCAGGCTTCAACTTCGATGTCCACCTGGAGATCGATGGCGTGGCCAACCTGATAGGCACAACCCTGCAAACGGAGGCGATCGCGTAACGAGCTCTGGAGCAAGGGGGCAGCAGAAATGCTGCCCCTTCTCACTTGGCCTGTATTCAGGCGTACTGATGACGAACCTGCGGGGTGGTATGAAGCCTCAGGAAAAGTCTGGCGAATTGCGGCAGGCGGTGACAACGCTCCACTCCTACTTCGTACGGGCGGCCTGGTTCAGTGTTTGCTCCGGCCTTTTGCTGCTGGCTCCGAGCGGGTACATGCTGGAGGTGTACGGGCGCGTCGTGAACAGTCGCAGCACGCTCACGCTGGCCATGCTGACATTGCTGGTTCTGGCCGCCTACTGCCTGATGGAAGTACTCGATTGGGCTCGCTCGGAAGTGATGTACCGGGCCGGGCAGAAACTGGATCAGAAGATGCGCAACCGCGTGTTCGTCGCCGTCTTCGAAGCGGGGCTCAAGCGGTTGCCGGGCGGAACCGTGCAACCGCTCAACGACCTGCGGACCTTGCGGGAATTCCTGTATTCGCCGCCATTGCTGGCGCTGATGGAAGCGCCGGTTTCGCTGGTCTTCATGGGGCTGCTGTTCGCCATCAGCCCGGTGCTGGGCTGGTCGGCTGTCGTGGGCTCGCTGCTGCAGGTGTTTGTCGGTTGGATCAACGACCGGAACACGCGGCCGCCGCTGGTGTCGGCCAATCGATGCGCGATCGAAGCACAGCAGTATGCGGACGCTGCGCTGAGAAACTCGCAGGTCATCGAGTCGATGGGCATGCTGCAGGACGTCCATCGCCGCTGGATGGGCAAGCGACGCGATTTCCTGCAGCGCGAGGCCCTGGCTTCGGACCGTGCTGGGGCCTGCCAGGCCGTCAGCAAGTTCCTGCAGGTCACCATGGGTTCCCTGTTGCTCGGCCTGGGCGCCTGGCTGCTGCTGAAGAACCCGCTCAATGGCAATGCCGCAATGATGGTTGTCGGCTCGATCCTGGGCGGCCGTGCCTTGGCGCCGCTGGTGCAGCTCGTGACGCAATGGCGCGCGGTGGTCAATGTCTGCGATGCATGGCAACGCCTGGACAGCCTGTTGAGCGCCATTGCCCCGAGACCGGAAACGATGTCCTTGCCACCACCCAAAGGCGCGCTGCAAGTCGAAAGCCTCGTGGCAGGCGCGCCAGGCAATGGTCCGGCCATCCTGAAGAACGTGGCCTTCGCCCTGGCGCCCGGCGAGGTGCTTGCCGTCGTGGGTCCCTCTGCCGCGGGAAAGACGACCCTGGCACGCCTGATCGTCGGCCTTTGGCCTGCAGCGAGCGGCAAGGTGCGGCTGGACGGCGCAGACGTGTTCGCGTGGGACAAGAGCGAACTCGGCCCGCACATCGGCTATCTGCCGCAAGATGTGGAATTGCTCGACGGCACATTGGCCGAGAACATCGCGCGCTTCGGGGAGGTGCGACCTTCGAAGGTCAAAGCGGCAGCATTGGCCGTCGACCTGCACGCGTACATCACGAGCCTTCCGTTGGGCTACGACAGCCCGATCGGACCCGAAGGGGCCGTGCTGTCGGGCGGGCAGAGGCAGCGGGTCGCGTTGGCGCGCGCGATTTATGACGAGCCAGCGCTGGTGGTGCTCGATGAACCGAATTCGAGCCTCGACGACGCCGGCGACGCAGCATTGGCAAGCGCCATCCTGAATCTCAAGGCGCGCGGCACGACGTTCGTCGTCATGACGCACCGCACCAGTGTGCTGGCCGTGGCGGACAAGATGCTGGTGCTGTGCGACGGCACGATGCAGGCGTTCGGCGCACGCGACGAGGTCCTGGCTGCGCTGCGGCAAGCCACCGAGCAGGCGGCGGATCGGATGCGCAAGGCAGAAAGCAGCCTTGCATCGAAGCGGCGCGATGCCGGAAACGCTGCAAGCATCGCGCTTCAGGCGCACCCACTGCCATGAAGAAACCTGCGTTCTTCAACCGCAGCGAACTGGGGCGCGCTCTCTGGGGGTTCCGAAGAGAGTTCTTGCTGGTTGGATCGTTGAGCTTCCTGACCAATCTGCTCATGCTCGCGCCGACCATCTACATGCTGCAGATATTCGACCGCGTGCTTGCCAGTCAGAGTGAACTGACCTTGCTCGCGGTTTCCTTGATCACGCTGCTTCTTTTCGGGGCGCTGGCCTTGTCGGAATGGCTGCGCTCGCGTCTGCTGGTGCGGGCCAGCCTGCGCTTCGACCGGCAATTGAGCACCCGGGTGTTCAACGGGAGCTTTCAGGCCTACCTCGGCCAGTCGGTATCCACCGTGTCAAGGCCGTTCGCAGACCTGAACCAGATCCGCCAGTTTCTGACCGGCATGGGCGTCTTTGCGCTCTTCGATGCACCCTGGACGCCGATCTACATCGCGGTGATCTTCTTTCTTCATCCCTGGCTCGGCGTCCTGGCGCTCGGGTTCGCCCTGGTCCAGGTCGCACTGGCCTGGTTCGGACAGAGGAAGACCGTCGCGCCATCGGAAGCGGCCCTGAAAGCCGCGAGCGAGACGATGAGCGACCTGCAGGGCAAGCTTCGCAACATCGAGGTGCTCGAATCGATGGGCATGGTCGCCAATCTGCAAAAGCGCTGGAACCGCCAGCATGCGGCCTGCATGGACAAGAGCACTTCCGCTCATGGCTTTGTCAATCGCGTCGCCGGCTGGAGCAAATTCATACGCTACAGCCAACAGTCGCTCGCGCTGGGGGCGGGCGCGCTGCTGGTGATCGATGGCCAGTTGTCGCCGGGCGCCATGATTGCGGCGAATGTGCTGATGGGCCGCGCCCTCGCGCCCATCGACCAGTTGCTCGGCACGTGGCGGGGTTTTGTCTCGTGCAGCGCTGCACTCGAGCGTCTCGAAAAGCTGTTGGCCGACTTCCCCGGGCAGGCCCCTGTCCCTCCCCGGGCCGGACCTACCGGCGAGATCAGCCTGCAAGGCATCTTTGCGGGGGCTGCGGGGCGCGCGGCGCCCATCCTGAAGAACATTTCTTTTGCGGTCCCCGCAGGAACAGTGGTCGCGCTCTTGGGACCTTCCGGTTCGGGCAAGTCCACGCTGGTGAAAGTCATGGTCGGAATCTGGACCGCATCCCGCGGCGCGGTGCTGCTCGATGGCGTGCCGATCCGAGGCTGGAACCGTCTGGAGCTGGGTCCGCATCTTGGCTATCTGCCGCAGGACGTCGAGTTGTTCGCAGGCTCCATTGCCGAGAACATTGCGCGGCTCGGCGAGGTCGACTCGCGCAAGGTCATAGAGGCCGCATGCAGCGCCGGCCTGCACGAGACGATCCTGCGCTTTTCCAAAGGCTACGACACCCTCATCGGGGACGCGGGCCACCTGCTTTCCGGAGGGCAGAGGCAACGAATCGGACTGGCCCGGGCGCTCTATGGCGACCCGTCGCTCATTGTTCTGGATGAGCCGAATGCCAACCTGGACGATGACGGGGAAGCAGCGCTGCTGCGAGCCATACGGGAATTGAAGGCCAAGGGGAAAACGGTGTTCCTGGTAACCCACCGCCAGGGCGCGGTTGCCGTGGCCGACCGCCTCATGGTTCTGGGCGATGGCGAATTGACAGCAGACGGACCACGAGATGCCGTGCTCGCGTCTTTTCGTCGCCCTCAGCCTGACGTGCGACCGGCGGCCCTGGTGCAGTCGGCCTGATCCGGCGCCGTCCTGTACTCGACTCATCTCGCAGGGAGTTCCAAATGGCCAAACCGAATCTTCTCAGAGACGTGACTTCCATCCCCTCGCCTGCCAAGGACGATCGGTCGCAGGATGCCGATGGACTCGGGAACGAGTTCGGACGCGCAGGGCGAATCGGCGTGTGGGCCTTGGTCGCCGGATTCGGCGGGTTTCTGCTGTGGGCCGCGTTTGCTCCGCTGGACGAAGGCGTGCCCAGCCAGGGGCAGGTCGCCATCGACACGAAGCGTAAGGTTGTCCAGCACCAGATCGGAGGCATCCTCAAGGAGGTGCGGGTCGGCGAAGGCGATCAAGTCCAGGAAGGCCAGTTGCTGTTCAAGCTCGACGACGCCGCAGCCAGAGCGAGTTTCGAAACCGTGCGGCAGCGCTACCTGGGGTTTCGCGCCATACAAGGCCGCCTGCTGGCCGAACAGGGGGGACAGGACGCCATCGACTTCCATCCGGACTTGCAGGCGGCAGCCACGGACCCGCTGATCCGGCAGCAGATGTTCAACCAGGAGCAACTGCTCAAGTCGCGCCGCGCCGCCTTGCGCGCCGACCTGCAATCGATCGAAGAGAACATCCGGGGCCAGCAAGCGTTGTCCCAGGCTTACGCAAGCATGTTGAGCAGCCGCCGGACCCAGCTTTCGCTTCTCGACGAGGAATTGACCCAGACACGCAAGATGGTCGCCGAAGGGTATGCCCCGCGCAATCGCCAGCTGGAGATGGAGCGTCAAATCGCGGAGTCGAGCACATTCATTGCCGAACTCATCGGCAACACGGGCCGGGCCCGGCGGTCGGTCGCGGAGCTTCGCCAGCGTGCCATTGCCAGGCAGCAGGAATACCATAAGGAAGTGGAAACGCAGCAGGCGGAAGTCAGCCGCGAGGTGCTTGGGGACTTCGAGAAGTTCCTCGCCTTGCGGGACGAACTGGGCCGCACCGAGATCCGCTCGCCCGCTTCGGGCCAGGTGGTGGCACTGGTGGCGCAGACCGTGGGCGGCGTGATCGCACCGGGGCAAAAACTGATGGATGTGGTGCCTGCCAACGAGCCCTTGCTGCTTGAAACGAGAGTGCCGCCTCATCTGATCGACCGCGTCCACGCCGGCATACCGGTGGACGTGCGTTTCTCTACGTTCGCCCATTCTCCGCAGCTCGTGGTGCAGGGCAAGCTGGTTTCGGTCTCCGGCGATTTGTTGACGGACCCCCAGACCAACACGAGTTATTTCCTCGCGCGAGTGGCGGTGACGCAAGAGGGCCTGAGAAAGCTGGGCAAACGTTCGCTGCAGCCTGGCATGCCGGTCGAGGTGGTTTTCAAGACGGGGGAACGCTCGCTGCTCATTTACCTCCTGCATCCGCTCACCAAGCGCATCGCAGCCTCCATGACGGAAGAGTGAGCAGTGAAAAAAACCGCGCTGGCATTCGCTGCTGCCGGCCTTCTCTGGGGGCCGGCCTGGTCGCTCGACTTGTCTCAGGCCTACGGGGAAGCACTGGAACAGGACTCGACGATCCGGTCGGTGCGGGCAGCCACGGATGCCCGGCGCGAACGCCTGCCGCAGGCCCGCGCGCAACTGCTTCCCAACTTGTCGGCAAGCGTCTCGCGCTATCGGAACTGGCTGGAGAGAACTTCGCCGGACGCCTCCGGGCACCTCGTCACGTCCAACCTGCGCTACACCAGCAGCAGCGAAGTGCTGAGCTTGAGGCAACCCATCTTCCGCATGTACCAGATGGCCGACTACCGGCAGGCTCGGGCGCAGGTCGACGATGCCGAGGCGATTCTCGAACGCGAATTGCAAAACGTCGGCGTTCGGGTGAGCGGCGCCTATTTCGAGGCACTGCTGGCCGAGGAGCATCTCGCGCTGGTGCTCTCGCAAAAGACGGCTTACACGACCCAGCTCGATGCCGCGCAGAAGCGGCTCGGTGCAGGTTTCGGCACGCGCACCGATATCGATGAAGCACGCGCGGCCCTGGACCTCAACGTCGCACAGGAATTGGAGGCGCGCCAGAACCTGGACTTCACACGCAGGCAACTCCAGAGCCTGGTCAACCGCCCGATCGACGGGCTGGCGTCGCTGGACCCGTCCAGGATGCGGCTCGTTCGGCCGGCGCCCGACCGGGTGGAAGACTGGATCGAGCGGGCCGAGCTCAACAGCCCGGAACTCCGGTCGCTAGGCGCCCAGGTTGAAGCAGCCCGGCACGAGCTGGAGAAGGCACAGGCAGGTCACTACCCGACGCTGGACGCCATCGCCCAGTGGTCCCGCAACGACAGCGACACGATCACCAGCATCAAGACCCGTTACAACAACAGGTCCATCGGCTTGCAGCTCAATATTCCTCTCTATTCGGGCGGCCATGTGAGTTCCACCGTGAGGCAGGCGCTCGCAGACCAGCAGCGGGCAGAAGAGGCCCTCGAAGCCCTGCGCCGCGACCTCGGGGTGCGACTGCATCGCGAGTTCCGCGGCGTGACCGAAGGCATCTTGAGGGTCAAGGCCCTTGAACAGGCGGTGCGCTCCGCGGAGCAGGTCGTCATCTCGAATCGCCGCTCGTTCGAGGCCGGCAGCCGCACCTTGCCCGACGTGCTGAACTCGGAACATCAGAAGGTTTCCGCCCAGCGTGATCTGGCGCAGGCCCGTTTCGTCTACCTGATGTCGCGGATACGGTTGCAGGCACTCTCTGGCGGCGCCAAAGCCGAAGTCATTGACGAGATCAACGGCTGGCTCACGCGCTGACGGCGGCAGCGATCTAAATCGGCAGGCCGAGAACACACAGGCGCTACACGCGAGCGAAGCGCGCCGGTCCCTCCACTGTCCAGCCGCTGCCGCAGGCCGGATCGAGGTCGCGATGGCACTGCGTGAGCCCGTCGTCCAGGTCGAGGGTGACGCCGATCCGCCAATGGCCGGTGGCGCCGCGCTCCACCTGCAGCACGGCGAAGCCGTTGCCGGTGCTCACGGCCGCCGTGACCATGGTGGCGCCGAAGGCTCCTGGCGTGGCGCCGAGGTCGACCTGGCCGTCGAGCCAGAACGCGTCGGGCCGCGCATTGACGAAGGTCCAGGGTGCATACAGGCCCGAGGACACGACCGAGATCACCTCCACAGGCTCGCCCGCCGCCTGCAGCCAGAGGCTCGACACGCTCGACATATGGCGGTCGCCCGACAGCACCACCACGTGGCGCGCGCTGGTGTCGCGCAGCAGCTCGAGCAACGCGCGCTGCGAGGCCGGGTACCCGCTCCAGTCGTCCAACCCCAGGCGTTGCGCGGGGTCGCCGAAGACGGCCGCACGCGGCATCGGGAACAGCGCCACCGGCGACACGATGAACTTGGGCAGTCCGGCGGGCGCGGCCTCCAGCCACTTCTTCAGGTCGCCCATGCCGGCCTCGGCACGGATCGCCGCCTGGTCCAGCGGCGCGGCAGGGGTCGCGGCTTGCGCTGCGGTGCGCAGCGCCCGCTGCTGGCGGGTGCTGCGCGTGTCGAGCATGTAGAACGGAAAGCCGGCCGGCGCAATGCGGTAGTCGAAGGGGCGCTGGTCGCGGCCCGGGCCGATGTCGTGCACCAGCTTGTGCTGTTGCGCGAAGTAGCCGTCGAGCGCGGCGCGCACGGCCGGCGTTCCATAGGGGTCGGGGCCCGGCTCCCAGTCGTCCATCACCTCGTGGTCGTCGAGCAGCGGATAGGTCGGCAGCGAGGCCATCACTTGGCGCAGCGCCTCCAGCCTGAAGGTGAGCGCATAGGCCTGGCCGACGTCGTCGCCGCCCGCCGGCACGAAGAGCCCCGCGGTCTGGTCGACATACACCTGGTCGCCGGCCAGCACCAGCAGTTGCGGCTTGTGCGGTGGCGCGAGCACCTCGAGCCGCTGCGCGAGCCGCCGGTACGACGCCTGTGCAGGCACCCGGTCGACCAGGCCCGGCACGTACTGGCAACTGGCGAGCGCGAAGCACAGCGAGGCCTGTGCGGGCTCGCCCTCGCGCTGCACGGCGCTCGTCCATGCGGGGTCGAGGCGCACCACGGCACGCTCGCGCTGCGCGTCGGTCGCTGCGTCCAGAGTTTGCATCACCTGGCGGCGGATGGGCTCGATCGGCTCGTCCTGCGGCTGCGCGAACAGCCCGGCCTCCAGCCGCCGGCCCAGCACGTCGACAGGGCCGCGTGCCATGGGCAGGTCGTCGTGCGCCGTGAGCACCGCGAAGCCCTGGTACTCGGCGAGCCGGTCGTCGAAGAGGTCGATTTCCACCGCCTCCTGCAGGAGTTTTTCGCGCGTGGTCTGCAGTCCCACCATCCATGCGAAGTCGAAGCACCATCGCCCGCCGCGGCGCCACGCGGGCACGAAGACCACGGCGCGCGCCGACACATGCGCGGGCGGCGGGCGCAGCGCCAGCCGGCAATGCAGCCGGCCCGCGTTGCCGGCCACGCGGCTCGCATGGCCGAGCCATGGGCCGGTCCACGGCAGGCTGGCCCGCCAGTCGGGCGGCACCGGCGTATCGGGGCCGGGCTTCTTGTCGAAGGCCTCGAGGAACCGCACGATGCGCGGAAACACGTCGCTGCAGGCCTTCTCGCCGATCAGCGTGTCCTGGTGGCCGTAGGCGCCGAGCACCAGCAGCTGGTGCGGGGTGCCTTCGCCGAGGAACAGGTCGCCCCCCGAAGGGTTCGAGGAGTCTGGCGGGTCCGGCAGCTCCGGGGGCTCCCGCGGCAGGCCACCGTCCTTGCCGAACACGCGCTTCAGCAGCCAGAAGCTCTCGTACGAGCCACGCCAGTCGAACACCGCGTTGCGCTGCCCGTGCAGCATGAACACCGGAAAGCCGAAGCGCTCGCCGAGCTGCTCGAAGCCGACCGCGTGGCCCTGTCCGCCGGCGTCGGTCAGCACCTCTTCGCGGGCGTAGTTGCCGACCTGGGCGAGGCCCCGCAGCTTCACGAAGCCGTATATCGAATCGAGCGCATCGAGCGTGTCCTTGCCGATGTTGTGTAGCCGCATGGTCTGGCCGAAGATCGCGTCGGCCCGGTGCCGTACGGCCGCGAAGCCCGGTGCCTTGCGCAGGCGCTGCGCTTCGCCGTCTTCATCAGGGTAGGGAAAGGTCGCCAGCAGGCCGTCGACGAGCAGGCGCTGCGTGTGCGTCAGCGCGGGTCGCGTGTCGAACTCGTCGATGCCGATGAACTGCTGCAGGTAGCCCGCCACATAGCCGCGGAAGCGGTTGAAAGCCGTGGCGCGCAGCAGCGGCCCCACCTGCGACAGCACCACCGCGCCAATGGACGCATGCAACCCCGGCAGGCGCAGCACCGCCACGCTGAACATGGCGGCGCCGATGCAATGCGCCACCACGTCGACCTGGACGGGCGCTACTTCGTCGGGCGTCGCATACGCCGCCTGCACGGTGCGCAATGCATCTGGAATGTCGGCCTCCGCCACTTCGTCGAACGACCAGTAGGCCCGCGGCCGGCACGAGAAGCCGATGCTGGTGCGCAGGTCGAGCACCCAGACCTCGCGCCCGGCCTCGAGCAGGCTGTGTACCAGGTTGCCGGGAATGCTCTTGTGCGCGAAGGTGGAACCGCTCGCGCCGTAGCCGTGGATCAGCATCACGGGCCGCGTGCCCGCGCGACGCGCCGGCGGGCGGTAGCGCGACAGCAGCCGCGGCGGCGCGCTGCCCGGGCCGGCGGCGGTGTCGAGCTCGACCGGCTCGGGCCGTACGCCGTACACCTCGCCGGGCAGCCGCTCCCAGTCGCGCTTCGGCGAGTCGGGCGGCGGCACGAAGTGCAGCAGGTGAATGTGCAGCACGATGCGCAGCACCCACAGCGCCAGCTCGGCCAGGTCGCCCAGCTGGTTGGGCATGTCCTGCTGGTGCTCGACGCGCAGCAGGGGTTGCAGCTTCTCGACGAAGTAGGAAGGGTCCAGCACCATCCGGCCCAGCGGCTCCTCACCGAGGGGGCCGATCCGCTGCAGCTCGCCCTCGCTCAGCTGCCGCCACGGGTTGCCGCCCTCGACGAACGCGATGCGCTTGGTGAGCCGCAGCCGATCGCCCTCCTTCAGCGGCGCGCCGTTCTCGACCCGCGCCACCGTCCAGTCGTATTCGATGAGGCGCACCTGCCCCAGGTGGGAACACAGCGCCATCAGGTCGGCCATGACCGGACCGTCGAAGGCCAGGTTCTCCTCGCCGTTGCCGCCGTTCGGGCCCGCCACGGACGCGCGCGAAGGCAGCAGGACCTCCGCCAGCGCCTGCAGCTTCCTGCGCGCCAGCGCGTGGCTGCGCAGGATGCGCTCGATGCTGTCGCACTTCTCGCGCACCAGCATCGACGCGGTGCCGGTGCAATGCGCGATGGGCGCTTTGTTGCCCTTGCCGAAGCGAAGGATCACCGCCGGCTGGGCCAGCGTGCGCGGCGTCGCGCGAAGGGCCGGTATGTCGACGGGCTCGAATTCCACCTCGGTGCTCAAAGCGAAGGACTGGCCGTCGATGTGCACGCGGCCCGTCATCCGCTCGCACATCGAGACACGCGTCGGCGCGGACGTGCGGGGATGGGTCAGGTCACGGCGCAACGGACGCTCCGACGCCGGGGGTTGCGGCGAATCCGCCAGCGCCAGGCCCCAGTCCGCGGCCAGCATCGGTACTGCGCGCTCGGCCAGTGCCGCGATGGTGAGCGAAGGGTTGATACCGAGCGACACCGGCACGATCGAGCCGTCGAGCACCGCCAGGCCAGGCAACAACGCGGCATCGGCAACACCGTCGTGGACGCGGCCCCAACTGTCGACCACGCCGCGCTCGCGCCCTTCGGCCATGCGGCAGCCGCCCAGCGGGTGCACGGTGAGCACCGAGCCCACCGGAGCCACCAGGGACTCGAGGCTGCGAAACGGCGGGAGCGGATTCCACAGCGGGTTGGGCAGCACGCGTCCGCCGAGCCCGCCGGCGCCGTCGTGAGCCACATGCAGCGCACGCATCTGCGCCGCGAACACCGGCAGGGCCGCGACCTTGTTCCACGCGACGCGCACCTGCGCGTCGGCCAGCACCGCGTCGCTGCCGCCTTGGCCGACCGGTTCGATGGTGCCAGCGGCGCCGTCGTCGCCCATCATTCCGTAGACCGGCGTGCGGCGCAGCATGTCGTCGTCCACGGCCAGCGGATCGTGCACCTCGTCCGGCGCGTGCAGGTCGAGGTCCATGCGCGCGAGCGCCTGCAGGGCGTCTGTGGTGCTCACCACTTCGGCCAGCAGGCGGCGCAGCGGCGCGGGAATGGCGAACTCCTCGATCACCAGCGGGCGCTCGCCCTGCTTCGCGCGGGTGCGCAGCAGCCCGGTGATGGTCGGCCCGATGCCGCGCTGCGCCGGCGCGTCGCCTTCGGCCGCGCTGGACAGCGCTTCGTCGTCCTGGTCGGCCGCCACCGCAATCATGTCGCCGTTGGCCGAGAAGCCCGCGCCCAGCGCCTGCGAGACGGGCAGACCCGCGGCCCTGGAGCGCAGCAGCAGCTCGGTGGAGCCCAGCGTGCCTGCGGCCACTACCACCCGCCGCGCGCGCACCACGTAGGGCCGGGCGTTGTCGGTGCGTGCCTTGCGCCGGTTGGTGAAGAAGAACTCGACCGCATAGCCGGCCCCTCCCGGCAGGGCCACGATGCGGTGCGCGGTGCCACCAGTGAACAGGCGCGCGCCCCGCGCATGGGCCAGAGCCAGGTAGTTGGTGTCCAGCGATTTCTTGGCGCGGTGGTTGCAGCCGCTCACGCAATCGCCGCAGCGCAGGCAGCCATGCATCGCAACCTGGGCCGGCGTGCGCGTGCCGTCGGCGAAGGCGATCGCAACGTGGGCCTTGCCGCGCGCCGCATGCAGCCGCGCACCGGCTTTCAGCAAGGAATCGAGCTTCGACACGCTCTCGGGGATCTGCTCCAGGCCCAGCATGGCTTCGGCCTTGTCGTAGCCGTCCGCCAGCGCGGCGAGGTCGAGGCCCGCGGGCCAGGCGCCGCCCTCGAAGGCATCGGGCGTTGCGCGTTCCATCACTGCCGCATTGATGAGCGACCCGCCGCCCAGCCCGTTGCCTAGCAGCGCATTCACATCGCCGCCCAGGCGCAGGTCGAACAGCCCCGAGGCATTGCCGCGCGCGGGCCTGCCGTCCTGCATGCTGAAGCGCACGTGTCCCGGCAGCTCGGCAAAGGTGGCCGGAAATTCGCCCGGCAGGTATTCGCTACCGCGCTCCAGCACGTAGACCCTGATTGGTACCACGCTCGGTGCGGTGCCCGGCGGTGCGTCCACCGGCAGCGCGCCCGCCAGCCGTGCCGCCGCCACCGCGCCGCCGTAGCCGCTGCCGATGACCAGCACCTCGCAGTGCAGCGCGTCGGGCGGTGCCGCGACGATCTCGCGCACCAGCACTTCAGCGCCCTCCGAGAGCAGACGGTCGCCCGGGGCATCGTCGTGGTGGCGGCCTCCGTTGTTCATGTTCGACTCCTCGCGGGTTGGTCGCGAACTCAGGAACCTTCGATGGCCGCGGCCAGTGCGCGGCCGAGCCTCTGGTCGTCGACGGGCTTGCGCAGCAGCGGCAGCGCCTGTCGCCGCGCCGCCTCGACCACCGCCGGGTCGGTATCGGCCGTGACCATGACGATGGGTAGCGCGGGCTGTGCGCAGCGCTGCTCGCGCAGGCGCTCGGCGGCATCGAAGCCCGAGACGCCGCCGCCGAGCCGGCAGTCAACCACCACCGCGTCGGGCTCATCGACCTGCCCCAGTGCTTCGTCGAGCGTGGCGGCGGACAGCACGCGGCAGCCCATCGCTCCCAACGCGTTGAGATAGGCGCCGCGCACCATCGGGTCGTCCTCCAGCACCAGCACGCAGCGCCCGGCCAGACTCCACGGCGCACCTGCGCCGTCACCCTCGCAGCCGTCGACGCCGACGGCTGCGGCGCGCGGCAGCCGCAGGCGAAAGCAGGCGCCCGCGCCAAGGCTGGACTCGAGCTCGACCGGCACGTCCAGCAACTCGGCCATCCGCCGCACGATGCCCAGGCCCAGGCCATGCCCCGCGGCGGTCGCGATGCCTGGGCCCGTCGCCTGGAGTTGCACCAGGTCCTCGAACACGATCCGGTGGTTCTCGGGTGCAATGCCGGGGCCGCTGTCTTGCACTGTCAGCTCGACCTCGGCGTCCGATGCGCCCGATACATCCGACGCATCCCGCGTGCAGACCCGCACCTCGACCCGTCCATCCGCGGGCGAGAACTTGATCGCGTTATCGACGAGGTTGGCCAACATGCGGCGCAGCAGGTCGGGGTCGGTGCGCACCGCCAGACCAGGCGGGCAGGTGATGTGCAGACCGACCCGGCGCGCTGTCGCCGCAGCGCCGAAGCTGGCCATCACGGCTGTCAGCAGCCGGTCGATCCGCACGCGCTGGGGCTGAGCCACCACCACGCCGGCATCGAGTTTCGAGACGTCGAGCAAGGCGTCGAGCATGGCGCGCAGCTGCTCCAGGCTGCTGTCGACCACTTCGACGATCGCGCGCGCATCGGGCGCCATCGCCACGTGCCGCAACGCACCCACGTTGAGCGCCATCGCCTGAAGGGGCTGGCGCAGGTCGTGGCTGGCGCCGGCCAGGAAGCGGCTCTTGTCGTTGTTGGCGCGCACCGCCTGGTCGCGGGCGATGGCCAGCTGCGCGCGCTCGAACTCCAGCGAAGTAGCCAGCGCCTGGTTCTCGGCGCGGATGCCGAACGACTCCTCGAAGGTCTGCAGGTTGCGCCGGGCAAAGCGCGTCTGCACCCCGAAGAACATCAGCACCAGCGCGCCCACGCCCCAGCCGAGCCAGCCGCCGGCCAGCAGCCACATGGCCGCAGTGGGCATGAAGAGCAGCCCCGCGTAGGCCAGGAAGGCGGGCATCACGGTCGCGCTGGTGGACACGGCACCCGCGCCCCAGGACACCAGGATCATCGTGAGAACCGCGTCCAGCGTCGGGTCGAGCCAAGCCATGAACAGCGCCGCGGAGCCGTTGCAGGCGCCGATCAGCACATTCCAGCGCACGGTGGCGCGCAGTCGCGCGGCGATCGGGCGGGCCCGGTCGGCGGCCATGCGCGCGAGCGCGGCGGCACGCCACTCGCGGCTGGCGATCACCGCCGCGAACCAACCGAGCACCCAGGGTGCCGAAACGTCGCGCCAGACGATGGCCGCGACGACAACGGCGGTGAGCAGAATCTGCCAGCGCAACCCCACAGCCTGCTCGGCGACCACCTGCAAGCGCCGTTCGTCCAGCTCGTCGAGTGCGGCCGCCATGTTCACGTGGCCTCGAGCGCCCATGCCGCCTGCGCGTCGAAGACGCGGCACAGGGCATCGGTGCGGTTGCGCGCGCCAAGCGCCCGGTAGACCATCGACAGGTGCACCTTCACCGTGCCCTCGGCAATCAGCAGTTGGCGCGCGATCAGCTTGACCGGCATGCCCCGCATCGCCAGCGCCAGCACCTGGCGTTGGCGCGGCGACAGCTCGATGCGCAGGAAGCCGGCGAGATCCTCGCGCGGCAGTTCGTCGGGGTCGCGCGCGCGGGTCACGTCATCGGCCAGCACGAACTCGGCCGGCAGGTAGATCTTGTGGCGCAGCACCACGCGCAGGGCTGCCTCCATGTCCTCGAGCCGGTACGACTTGGGGATGAAGCCGGCCGCGCCGGCCTCGATGACCTCGCGCACGCGCTGCGGCGAGCTTTCCGCAGACTGCATGCACACGGGCGTGGCCTCGAAGTGCGCCTTCACGGCCTTGAGCGCAGCGAGCCCGGAGAGTTGGGGCAGGTGGTAGTCGAGCAGCAGCAGGTCGACACCGGCTGGGTCCAGCTGGCAGGCCTGCTCGGCGTCCCGCACCGCTTCGAAATGAAAGGGGCGGCCCGGTTCGATCTCGGCGGCCATTCGCTCCAGCAGGAGTCGGGTGCCGTTCCAGACGATCTCGTGGTCATCGACCAGAAGAACCTTCATACAGACCTCTCGTCTACGGTGGCTCTCCCCGTCCTGAATGCAGGTTAGCGCAAAGCCCCGCAATAAGCGAGTGCGCGCACCTACACCAACGGCCTAGTCGGATGGCCACGCCGGCACCGCGCCGCAGACTAGGCGCTGCGTTCAATTGTTGCGGCGGGCACCGCGCGGAAGACTGGCTGCATCGATCACCACTGCGCATGCGATGCACCGAGGACCGCCATGAACACCCCAAAGTCTTTTGCCGCGCTGCGTGCCGCATGGGAACCCCTTGCGTGCCGGTTCTGCATCTTCGCGCTCCACCACGCGGTGCTCGCCCGCGCGCTGTGCGCCGCGGCCATGGTCGCGGTCTCGCTGCTGGCGGGTTGCGCTGCATTGCCCGACAACGTGCACCGGGTCGCGTCGCAGGCGCGCACCGACGTCGGGGACAGCGTGCTCGCGCACATCGCCGCCGCGTCGCTGCCGGAACCGGACGGCGCGACGCCCGAAATACCCGACGTATCCGGCGTGCGCCTGCTGCCGGACGGCGACCAGGCCCTCGACGCGCGCATCGCACTCACGCAGGCCGCACGGCATACCGTCGACGCGCAGTACTACGTGGTGACCAACGACACCTCGGGGCGGCAATTCCTGCGCGAGCTGCGCGACGCGGCCCGGCGCGGCGTGCGCGTGCGCCTGCTGGTCGACGACCTGTACGCGGGCGGGGACGACGAGATGCTGGCCGGGCTGGCCGCGCACGCCAACGTGGAGGTGCGTCTCTTCAACCCGCTGCCGGTGCGCAGCGGCGGCCCGCGCACGCGCGTGCTGCTGTCGCTGCACGAGATCGGCCGCGTGAACCGGCGCATGCACAACAAGCTCTTCATTGCCGACAACAGCTTCGCCATCACCGGCGGGCGCAACATCGCCGACGAGTACTTCGGGCGCAGCAAGCCAGCGAACTTCATCGACATGGACGCGCTGCTGGCCGGGCCAGCGGTGCGCGCGCTGTCGGCGAGTTTCGATGCCTTCTGGAACGGACCGATGTCGTACCCATTCGAGGCCATCGCGGCCGGAGACCGTCCGGCGCCGGCCCATGCGCGCGAACGCTTCGCCGCGCTGGTCCATGGCCTCGGTCGCTTCATGCCTCCTGCCAACGAGCGCGACGCGCTGGGGCGCGGCCCGGTCGGCGCGCAGCTGGCGCGGGGGCGGGTCGAACTGGTGCCCGCGAAGGTGCGCGTCGTAGCGGACGCAGTGGTGCAAGGCCCCTTCGCCAGTGATGCCAGCGGAAGCGTCGAGGAAGCCGGAGGGCCGCAAGGCCGCGAGAGCGCGGTCATGGCCGCGAACCTCGATCTTTTCCGGACCGCACGCTCCGAGGCGCTCGTCGTCTCGCCCTACTTCGTACCCATGCCCCGCATGATCGAAGCACTCGCCCATGCGAGCCGCGAGGGCGCGAGCGTATCGGTGGTGACCAACTCGCTCGCCACCACCGACGAGCCGCTTGTGCACTACGGCTACGCGCGCTACCGCAGCGCTCTCCTGAAGATGGGTGCCACGCTGTACGAGCTGATGCCAACTGGCGAACCACATACGGCCTGGAGCGACACCGAAAGCGACCGCGGCTCGCTCGGCCGCCTGCACGCCAAGCTGGCGGTGGTCGACCGGCGCTGGTTCTACGTGGGGTCGATGAACATGGACCGGCGCTCGGCGCACTGCAACACTGAACTGGGCCTGATCGTCGACAGCCCCACGCTTGCAGGCGAGCTGGCGGACCTGATCCAGCGCGTGCGCATGCCTGCGAGCTTCACCGTGAGCGAAGCACCGCTGCGAGGCGGCCTGCAATGGAGCTTTCTGCGCGACGGACGCCGCTGGGTGCTGCACCGGGAACCGGAATCGAACTGGGCCCAGCGACTGCGCTGGTCATTGCTGTCGCTGGTGGTGGACGAAGACTTTCTGTGACTGCGCACCACCGGTGCAGTCGTGCAAAAAATAGGTCACCGCGAGCATGGCCCAGGACTACTATTCAATCATTCACGTGCGGTTTCGCACGAGGCTGCCGCGGACCGTTTGCTCACTCGTGCAAGGAGAGTAGCTATGGCAAGTCCGATGAATGTCAACAAGCTTCAGACGAAATCCCATGACGAACCGGATGAGGTTCGGGAGCCCGAAAAGACCCGGGTCGAAGTGGTCCGCCTCGAGGGGTACACGCTCGGACGCTTCAAGTTCGAGCCCGGGTGGCGCTGGTCGAAGTGCATCAAGCCAGTCGTGGGCACGGACAGTTGCCAGGTGGCTCACGTCGGGTATGCGGTTTCCGGTCGAATCACCGTGCAAATGAATGACGGCTCGCAGACCGTCATCGAGGAAGGCATGTCGTACACCATCCCGCCGGGGCACGACGCATGGGTCGAAGGCAACGCCCCGTTCGTCGGACTGGAGATGATGAGCGCAGAGGAATACGCAAA
Source organism: Variovorax sp. YR634 (assembly GCF_900106655.1). Taxonomy (NCBI): domain Bacteria; kingdom Pseudomonadati; phylum Pseudomonadota; class Betaproteobacteria; order Burkholderiales; family Comamonadaceae; genus Variovorax; species Variovorax sp. YR634. The sequence goes on along the minus strand of NZ_FNOL01000019.1, from coordinate 66,075 downwards.
GTCCAGTAGCTGACCCAAAGTGAGAGGCCTCAGGGGCAGGCTTCTTCGGGATGGTCGAACGGAGATGCGATCCGTACGGAACAACAGTCGGACTGACAATCGGCTGCAGCGGCAGCGGTCCTTGCGCCCGCGGAACCGTTCGACTCCTCCTTCCTCAGCGATACATGTTTGCCCTGACCCGCCTGACCATCGACCGCGCCAGAAAAGAGCGCTTGCCCCAAGTCGCCGGAAGCCTGGCGTTCACGACCTTGCTGTCCATCGTTCCCCTGCTGGCGGCGAGCCTCGCGCTGCTCACGCGATTCCATGCCTTCACGCGGTTCAAGGATGCGCTTCAGGAGTTCTTTCTGAGCAGGCTGCTTCCCGCGGACATCGCACGCACAGTGCTGAAGTACCTGAACCAGTTCGCCGCGAACGCCAGCGGCCTGACCTGGGTCGGTTCGCTCTTCTTGCTGGGCACGGCCATCGCGATGTTGCTCACTGTGGAGAACGCGCTGAACCAGATGTGGAAGATCCGGAGGAACCGGCCGTTCTTCAAGAGGGTTGGCCTGTACCTGCTGATGTTGGCCGTCGGGCCACCCGTTCTGGGGCTGAGCCTGTGGGCGACGTCGTATCTGCTGGGCGTTTCCATGGGCCTCATCGGCGCACTGCCATCCTCGCTTGCATTCGTGCTCGACCTCGGGCCGCTCATGCTCGGCGTGACCGTACTGACGAGCATGTTCTACCTCGTTCCGAACACCAAGGTACGGCTGCGCGACGCCTTCGCAGGCGGCCTGATCGCCAGCGTGGCTTTCGAGCTCGGCAAGCGCGGCTTCACCACCTACCTCGTCAAAGTGCCAACGTACAAGGCGCTATATGGGGCGTTCGCAGTGCTCCCCATGTTCTTGCTGTGGGTGTACGTCTCGTGGCTGGTCACGCTGGTCGCGGCCATGATGACGGCTAACATGGCGCTCACCCGACGGCAACCGGCAGGCAAGCCTGCTCGGGCCTAGCAGCCAGGAGCAGGCGTTCGCGAAGAACGGCTTTCAGGATGCTTGCCAGACGGCCACTTTGCAGCAATCTGGCCGCGTCGATCAATGCGACGTCACCCACCCCTGCTTCCCCGGCAAAGGAGGCATCGCGAAGCTCGACTTCAGGCGCGCAACCTCATCGCTCGGAGTGAGCCCGAAGAAGCGCTTGAACTCACGACTGAACTGCGACGCGCTTTCATATCCCACCTCGATGCTCGCCGCGGACGCGGTCTTCCCGTTTCGCAACATCAGCAGGCGCGCCTGATGAAGGCGTACCGACTTGAGGTACTGCATCGGAGAACTCTGGGTGACGGCACGAAAGTGAGTGTGAAACGTCGGGATGCTCATGCCCGCCTCGCGAGCCAGGCGGTCGACGGTAAGACGGTCGCCGAACGTGGTGTGGATGCGCCGCACGGCCTTGGCGATCTTTCCGAACTGCCCCTGGCTGGCCAGCGCCGCGCGCATCGATGCCCCCTGTTCCCCGATGAGCACCCGAAAGTAGATTTCGCGCACGATCGCCGGCCCGAGCAACACAGCCTCTACGGGCGAACTCATCGCCTCGAGAAATCGCAGAACGGTCTGCATCAATGCGTCGTCGATCGGCGTCGAGAACATGCCGACTGGTGCCGTCTTCGAACTCTCGATAAGTTCATCAACCTGCAACGCAAGGCCCGCGAGGACGGTGAGATCGAGGCTGAAGTAAATCGCGAGCAGAGGCTCGTCGGCACTGGCGTCGGTCTCCATGGTGAACGGCACCGGCACGGACACCGCGAGGTAGTGCTGGGCATCGTAGAGGTAGACCTGATTTGCCCAGAGGCCGCGCTTGCGTCCCTGGCAGACGATGACGATCCCGGGTTCGTAGAGCACAGGGGTCGAGGCCAATGGGCGATCGGAGCGCAGGAAACGCACGTCCGGTAGCGCCGTCAGCGTGTAGCCCTCTCGAGGTGCGAGCCGCTTCAAGAGCGCCACCATGCTGGCCTGGCGCTCCTCGCGGAGTCTGCCAGCGCGGTCGATGGTTGATGCGCGCGATTTACTCATTCATCGTACTGTGCATCAACCCTGGCAAAAAGTAACCGAGAGCGGTTGGACTTCATAGAAATAGGCAAGCCAAACATAGGATTGCGACTGGCTCCGGGCGCCCTCGATTTCTAAGATCGACGCATGCAAAACACCAGGACTTTCTTCATTACGGGCGTCGGCAGCGGCCTCGGCCGCGCCATTGCGAACGCCGCATTGCGGGCGGGCCACCGAGTCGTCGGAACCGTTCGTACCGAACAGGCAGCAACCGAATTCGGCAGGCAATTTCGCGGGGAGGCTCATGTGAAGCTGCTCGACGTGACGCAGTTCGACTCCGTCGCACCACTCGCCGCTGTCGTCGAAGCTGAGATCGGGCCAGTGGATGTCGTGATCAACAACGCAGGGTATGGTCACGAGGGCATCCTGGAAGAATCGTCTCTCGATGAAATGCGCCGCCAATTCGACGTCAACGTTTTTGGTGCGGTCGCAGTCATCAAGGCGTTTCTGCCGTTCATGCGTCAGCGTCGGCGCGGCCACATCATCAACATCACGTCGATGGGTGGCTACATCACGATGCCCGGCATCAGCTACTACTGTGGCAGCAAGTTCGCCCTCGAAGGGATCTCCGAGACGTTGGCGAAGGAAGTGAAGGGCCTGGGCATCGCAGTCACAGCTGTTGCCCCAGGATCTTTCAGGACAGACTGGGCTGGCCGCTCGATGGTGCGCAGCGCGCGTTCCATCAGCGACTACGACAGCTTGTTCGATCCAATCCGGCAATCGCGCATGGACAAGAGCGGCAAACAACTGGGCGATCCGGACAGGGCTGCAGATGCGATCCTCACTCTGGTGAACATGCCGGAGCCGCCGGAGCATTTGCTGATCGGCAGCGACGCGCTCGGGCTGGTAAGCGCAAAGCTCGACACGATGCAGACGAGTTTGACGAAGCACGAGGTCCTGACTCGCTCCACCGATATCGCGTGACGTCGCATCCATCTACTCGACCGATATATTCCATCGAAACAAACAGGCTTCCTGGATATGTCGCGCATCCCTAATCTTCAGGTCATGCAGCTCGCCGAGCTGTCCAACCAGGAGATTCAGAGATGCCCAAAGTCCTCGTTCTGTATTACTCGTCGTACGGCCACATCGAAAAGATGGCCGAGGCCATTGCCGCTGGTGCGCGTGAGGCCGGCGCCCAGGTCGACGTGAAACGCGTCCCCGAGACGGTTCCCGAAGCGGTCGCAAAGTCTGCGCACTTCAAGCTCGATCAGGCAGCGCCCGTCGCGAGCGTTGCCGATCTGGAGAACTACGACGCCATCGTCGTAGGCACCGGCACCCGTTTCGGCCGGATGTCTTCCCAGATGGCCGCCTTTCTCGACCAGGCCGGTGGGCTGTGGGCCCGCGGCGCACTCAACGGCAAGGTCGGTGCGGCCTTCTCGTCGTCGGCCACCCAGCACGGCGGCCAGGAGACCACGCTCTTCTCGATCATCACCAACCTGCTGCATTTCGGCATGACCATCGTGGGCCTGCCGTACAGCCACCAGGGCCAGATGAGCGTCGACGAGATCGTCGGCGGCGCGCCCTACGGTGCCACCACCATCGCAGGCGGCGATGGCTCGCGGCAACCGACGGCGATCGATCTGGCCGGCGCGCGCCATCAGGGCGAGCTGGTGGCCAAGACCGCAGCGAAGCTCTTTGCCTGAGCACCCGCCCCCTCCATCTGTAGAAGCGAGAAAGACATGGTCTCCAACGACTTTGCAGGACGGGTGGTACTCGTCACGGGTGCGGGCTCCGGCATCGGCCGGGAGGCCGCCAAGGCCTTCGCGGCACGAGGAGGTCTTGTGTATGCCGCCGACCTGAACGAGCACGGCCTTGCCGAAACCATCGATCTCATCACCGAGATCGGCGGGAAGGCCCGCGCGCTCATCGCCAATGTGGCCGTCGAGCAAGAAGTGGCCAACGCCATTGCACGCATCGAACGCGAGGCCGGCCGGCTCGACGTGGCCTTCAACAACGCCGGCATCACCGGCAAGGCGCAACGCATCGAGGACTACCCGACCGAAGACTTCGACAAGGTGATTGCAGTCAACCTGCGCAGCGTCTTTCTCGGCATGAAGCACGAGCTGCCGCTCATCAAGAAAAGTGGCGGCGGCGCCATCGTGAACACGGCGTCCGTGGCCGCACTGACGGGCCCCGGCGGGATGAGCGCCTATGCGGCTTCCAAGCACGGCGTGCACGGCCTCACGCGCGTCGCCGCGATGGAAAACGCCGCGCACAACGTGCGGGTCAATGCCCTCGCCCCCGGCTGGACGGAAACGCCGATGGTGAAGGTCGCGAGCGACCAGAACCCGGCATTCGCGAAGCTGGTTTCCACCGCGATTCCTGCCAAGCGAGGCGGTCATCCCGCGGAGGTGGCCGCCGCCGCCGTATGGCTGGCCTCCGATGCCGCGAGCTACGTGATGGGCCAGATGCTGGTCGTCGACGGTGGAATGACCATCGGTGGCTTCGAACTTTGAACAAACCGAACCAGCAAGGAGCAACACCATGAGCAATTTGAATGCAGGCGAGATGGCAAAGGCCGTCATTCGCCGCAATACCGAAGAAGTGCAAGGGCGCGGAAACTGGGCCCTGTTCGACGAGCTTTTCTCGGACGACTTCCTCGACCACACACCACAGCCGAACTGCACGCCCGACAAGGCGGGTGCGCTGGGCCTGTATCGCATCCTGCGGGAGGCGTTCCCCGACTTTCACGCCGAGATCCATTGGCAACGCGCCGATGGCGATGTCGTCACCACCTACAAGACCTATCACGGCACGCAGCAGGGAACCTTCCTCGGCATTGCGCCGACTGGCCGCGCGATCCATTTCGAAACCGTGGACGCGATGCGCGTGCAAAACGGAAAGATCACGGAGCACTGGGGTGTTGCCAATCTCTTCTCCGTGCTTCAACAGCTGGATGCATGGCCCCGCGCCGCAGGAGACAAGTCATGAACACCAACATTCTTCAGGACAAGGTGGTCGTCGTGACCGGCGCTGCCAGCGGAATCGGCAAGGCTGTGGCCGTGCAGGCCGCGAAGCACGGAGCCAAGGCGGTGATCGTTTCGGACGTGACGCCAGAGCCCCGCGAAGGAGGCCGCACCACGATGGAGGAGATCGAGGAGCTGGGCGTGCTGGCGCGCTTTCATCGCGCAGACGTCAGCCAGCGGGCGCAAGTCGACGATCTTCTGAAAGCAGCAGACGAGTTCGGCGGCGTCGATGTGATGGTCGCCAATGCGGGCATCACGCTGCGCGCCGACGGGTTCGACGTTGCAGAGGCGGACTACCGCCGGCTCATGGGCATCAACCTCGACGGAACGCTGTTCAGCGCGCAGGCGGCAGCCCGCAGCATGAAGGCACGGGGCAAGGCCGGGAGCATCGTTCTCATGGCCAGCATGGGCGGCATCTCGGGCGCGGGCATGACGGTGGCTTACTCCACCAGCAAGGGCGGCGTGGTCCTGATGGCCAAGTCGCTGGCCGATGCACTGGGGCCGGATGGCATCCGTGTGAATGCAGTCGCCCCGGGAACCATCGACACGCACCTGCTGCGAACGAGCCCCGGCATTGCAGAGGCTGCAGAAGGCTTTCGCCTGCGCACGCCACTGCGGCGCCTTGGCAAACCTTCCGAGATCGGCGACGCCGTCGCGTGGTTGGGCTCGGACCTGTCGAGCTATGTGACGGGCACTGCGCTGCTCGTCGATGGCGGCCTGCTCGCCGTGATTTGACCCGAAAGAAAGACATGACCACCACCATCCGCTTCCATCAATACGGTTCTCCCGAAGTCCTCCAAGTCGAGGACGACAACGTCGGCATGCCGGGGCCCGGACAGGTTCGCCTGCGCCACGAGGCCATCGGCGTCAACTTCATCGACACCGCTTTTCGCCAGGGCGTGATGCCCGTCCCGCTGCCCTCGGTGCCTGGGGTCGAGGGCGCCGGCATCGTCGAGGCCATCGGGCCGGACGTCACAGACGTCAAGGTCGGCGATCGCATGGCTTACTTCCTCGCGCCGGGCAGCTACGCACAGGTGCGCCTGGTCGATGCAGCCGCGCTGCTCAAGGTGCCTGACGATCTCTCTTCGGAACAGACCGTCACGGTGCTGACCAAGGGCCTGACTGCCTGGGCCGGGCTGAATGGCTTCCATCAGCTCAAGGCAGGAGAGAAGGTGTTGGTGCAAGGCGCTTCGAGCAGCGTGGGCACCATGATCTCGCGCTGGGCCAAGGCAAAAGGCGCCACCGTTATCGGAACGGTGGGCTCGCAGTCGAAGCGAGCAGCGCTCGAGGGCACCATCGATCACGTATTGCTCTCTGGCGACGCCGATCTGGCCGCACAGATCCGCAGCATCGCGCCCGAAGGCGTCGACGTGGTCTACGAGTTCGTCGGCAAGGCCACTTTTGCAGCATCGGCAGCGGCCGTGCGCGATGGCGGAACCATCGTCACCATCGGCGCGGCTTCCGGGGCGCCAGACATCGACCGGGCGGGCCTTGCCGCTCGCGGCGTTCGCATCGTGGGCGGGCCGATGGCGCAGCACGTGCAAGGTGCCGTGGCCCAGGCGACCGGCGAGGTGTTCGACGCGTACCGCAAGGGTGTCTTCGGCACGCTCGACGTGGCCCGCTATCCACTCGTCGAAGCGGCGCGGGCGCACGAGGACATCGCGGCCCGGCGCAAGTCGGGGGCGATCATCCTCGTGCCCTGATCCTGTGAACGCATCGATCCTGGCAACTCGCTGGACACCCAACGGGGAAGCAGATATTTTCCCGGGAGTTTCATCGATGGGAGCGATAGATGCTGGATGGCGTTTCAATGGATCAACTGCGCACCTTCATTGCGGCCGCCGATGAGGGCAGCTTCTCGGCCGCCGGGCGCAGGCTGCGCCGGGCCCAGTCGGTGGTGAGCCAGACGCTGGCCAACCTCGAAGGGCAGATCGATGTGCAGCTCTTCGACCGTAGCGGGCGCTATCCGAAGCTCACCGAGGAAGGCACCGCTCTGCTTGCGCAGGCCCGCTCCGTGGTCCACGGCATGGACGGCTTCAAGGCCACGGCGCGCACGATCTCCGAAGGGCTCGAACCCGAGTTGTCGGTGGTGGTCGACGTCATGTACCCCATGGACTCGCTGACGGTGGCGGTCGGTCTCTTTCGGGCCGCGTTTCCGCACACGCCGCTGCGCCTCTATGTCGAGGCACTGGGCGCCGTGGCGCAACCGGTGCTCCAGCGCGGCTGCAGGATCGGCATCATGGGGTCCATGCCCCTCGTTCCGGAGGAGCTCGATGCCGAGAAACTGCTCGACGTTCCGATGGTGACGGTGACTGCCTCCTCTCACCCGCTGGCCGCACAGAAACGCGTCATCGCGTCGCGGGAATTGGAGCAGCACGTTCAACTCGTCCTGACGGATCGCACCTCGCTGACCAGCGGCAAGAGCTTCGGCGTGTTCACTTCATCGATATGGCGGCTCGCAGACCTGGGCGCAAAGCATGCGTTTCTTCGTGCGGGTTTTGGCTGGGGGCACATGCCGCTTGCCATGGTGCGCAGCGACATCGAGTCAGGGCTCCTGACCCGGTTGCAGCTGGAGGCCTTTCAACCCACCACGCCGCCGATTGCCATGTTTGCCGTGTACCGCAAAGACCTGCCGCCGGGGCCTGCCGGGCGATGGTTCCTGGAGCACCTGAAGGACACGGCGCCGGCGCGAGATTCCCCGAAGTAACGCGAGCGCCCCTTGCTCACTCGGCCCCGCGAGGCCGCTGCCCGAGATGCTCGTGCAGGAACTCGATGAAACGCTGGGTCTTTGCCGGCAGCAGGCGGGTTTCAGTGAGCGCATAGACGGAAGTCGGGGTGCCGTGCCACTGCGGCAACACCAGTCGCAGGCGACCTGCCGCGACATCTTCGGAAGCGATCTCCTGCGGAAGCAGGATCACGCCCAGGTCGAGGGTCGCCAGGCGCCGGAACATGCCGACGCTGTTCACCTGAAACCGTCCTCCCACCTCGACCTCGACGACCTCTCCTTCGCGCTGCAGCGTCCACTTGTTTGCCTTGGGAAGGCCCAGGCACTCGTGTCGCGCCAGATCGCTCGGGTGCATTGGCTCGCCGGACAGCTCGAGGTAGCGGGGCGAGGCATAAACCTGCACGGGTAGCCGCGCGAGCAATCGGGCGATCAGGTTCGAGTCCGCGAGCTCGCCCATGCGGATGGCCACGTCGAAAGGCTCGGTGACCAAGTCCACCCGCCTCGGCGTGAGATCGAACTCGAAGCTGATGCCGGGGTAGCGACGAGCGAACTCCGCGACCAGGGGTGCCATGTAGATGGTGGCGAAGTCCACCGGCAGCGACGCGCGCAGCACGCCGCTGGGCTGCGCCAGCATCTCGCCCAGTTGCTCGTGAGTGATGCGCGCTTCTTCGACGATGCGCCGGCAGCGCTCGAAGTAGAGCTGCCCCGCCTCCGTCAGCTCGACCTTGCGTGTCGTGCGATGCAAGAGCCGCAGGCCGATGGCTTTCTCCAGTCCGCTGATTCGCCTGGACAACGTCGAACTCGGCACGCCCGAGGCATCGGCCGCGCGGCGAAAGCTCCTCGCGTGGGCGACCTCCACGAACAAGGCCATGTCGTTCAGCAGTTCCATCTTGATTGCGCCATTTATGGATCAATGAAAGCCATTTTGACGTATTTATCTCTTCAGCAGATTAATCAAAGATGCGTCCATCGCACCGCACAACCCAAGGAATTCACCATGAGCCAACTGTTCACCCCCGTTCGCATCGGCCGCTACATTGCGCCGAACCGCCTCGTCATGGCCCCTATGACCCGCTCCCGCGCCGACAGCGACGGCGTCCCGAGCGACCTGACGGTCGCCTACTACGCCCAGCGCGCCAGCGCCGGCCTGATCATTTCCGAAGGCGTGTTCCCGTCCGCCATGGGCAAGGGCTACGTGCACACGCCCGGCATCGAGACCGAGGCACAGGTCGCAGCCTGGAAGAAGGTGACCGAGGCCGTGCACGCTCGCGGCGGCCGCATCTTCATGCAGCTGATGCACACCGGCCGGATCTCGCACCCCTCGCTGCTCGACGGCGCGACGCCCGTGGCGCCTTCGGCCATCAAGCCCGAGGGCCAGGCGTGGACGCCTGCCGGCCAGGTCGACTTCGTCACGCCCCGCGAGCTGAGCCTGCTCGAGATCGCCGACGTCATCGAAGACTATCGCCAGGCCACCCGCCGCGCGCTTGAGGCCGGCTTCGACGGTGTAGAGCTGCACGCAGCCTCCGGCTACCTGCCTGAGCAGTTCCTCTCTTCCGGCAGCAACCAGCGCCAGGACATCTACGGCGGTTCAGTCGAGGGCCGCGCCCGCTTTGCGCTGGATGTGCTGGATGCGATGGCCGCAGAGGCCGGCGCCGACCGCGTCGGCATCAAGATTTCGCCGGAGATGAACTACAACAGCATCACGGATGCTGCGCCTCAGGAGACCTACGCCTACCTGGTCGAACAACTGCGCGGCTGGGGTCTGGCCTATCTGCATGTCACCCTCTTCGGTGCGCAGTTCGACTACCACGCCCTCCTGCGCCCGCGCTTCGAAGGCGCATACCTGATCGGCGGCGGCCTCACCCAGGACAGCGCCGAAAGCGCACTGTACGAAGGCAAGGCCGACGCAACAGTGTTCGGCAGCGCTTTCCTTGCGAACCCCGACCTGCCGGAGCGCTTCCGCGTGGGCGCCGCGCTCAACGCAGCCGACCGCAGCACCTTCTTCGCACCGCCGACCGCCAAGGGATACATCGACTATCCGGCGCTGGCTGCGGCCGAGGCTGCCTGAGGCAGAAGCCGAACTGGAGCTACACCATGAAGATCGAACGATTCACCGCCGACAACACCGCCTTGCTGCTGATAGACCATCAGGTCGGCACGATGCAACTGATCAAGAACATCGACAGCGAACTCGCGGCCAAGCAGTCGATTGCGCTGGCCAAGATGGCAAAGATCCTCAACATCCCGACCGTGATCACGTCCAGCCAGGAAGACCACGCCCAGGGCCCGATCCTTCCGAAGATCGCCGAGATCCTGCCCGAAGCGCACGCTGCACGCATCAAGCGCCCTGGCGTGGTCAATGCCTGGGCCTATCCCGACTTCCGCAACGCAGTGCTCGCAACCGGGCGCAAGCAGCTGATCATGGCGGGCGTCACCACCGATGTTTGCCTGATCTTCCCGGCCATTGACGCCGCGGTCGAAGGCTTTGCCGTGCAGGCCGTGATGGATGCATCGGGCTCGCCCAGCGATCTGTCCGAAGAGTTTTCCCGCCAGCGCATGCACGACGCGGGCGTGGTGCTCACCGCCACCAACACGCTGATGGCGGAAATCGCGCAAGACTGGTCCACGCCCGCCGGGCAGCAGCTGATCGGCTTGTTGTTCAGTGATGTGTTTCCGGCCCTTGGTGCCGGCATCGTTTGAGCCATCAGCCGAGCAGCAGCGAAGCTTCGTCGCGCCAGTAAGCCACGGCAGCGAGCCAGCCTTCCCACACGCAGCCGTTGCAGCCGCGACCGCAGCAGGTGGTGGGCTCGGGCGGCGGTGCGCGCATCGCAAGCCCTGCGGCATCGAGCAATGCTTGCACGCGCGCGATGAGCGCTTGCGCGCCGGCAAGGTTCGTGGGTTCGGGCAGCCGGTCGATGGCGTTCATGGCGGGCAGATCTTCATGCGTCGAGGTTCAGCTCCAGCCGCATCTTCGCCCCGCCCGACTCGCTCGACCCGATCGTGAGTTGCCCGCCGTGCAGGCGCGCAACCTCGGCCACGAGATGCAGCCCGAGCCCCGCGCCGCGCCCGCGCGGCACGAGCCTGTGAAACGGCGCCACCACGCGCTCGCGGTCCGCTGCCGGAATGCCGGGTCCGGAGTCGAGCACCTCGAAGCCCGATGGCTCCCACAGCCGCACCTGGATGTCGCAGCCCTGCCCGCCGTGCTCGATCGCGTTCTGGATCAGGTTGCTCAGCGCGCGTTCGAGCGAGGGCGCATCGCCGCGCACCCACAACGGTTGCGGCGCATCGACCGACAGCGTGCAACGATTCATGATCGCCAGCGGCGCGATGTCGCCCGCCACGCGCTCGCACAGCGCCTTCAGGTCGACCTGCTGCTGGTCGTGCACCGCGACGTGGTCCAGCCGCTGGAGGTCGAGCAGTTGCTCGGCCAGCGTGGCGAGCCGCGCCGAGGCCTGCATCAGCTTCACCTTGAGCGGGCCGTCCTGCAGTCCTTCGAGATGGATCTGCAGCGTGGTGATCGGCGTGCGCAGCTCGTGTGCGGCGTCAGCGAGGAAGCGCTCCTGCCGGTCGTAGCCTTCGTTGAGCCGGTCGAAGGCACGGTTCACGGCGTTGACCAGCGGGCGGATTTCGCTGGCCACGTTGGTCAGCGGCAAGCGCGTGGTGCGCTCGTGCACGTCGATGCTCTCGGCATGCTCGGCCGTAGCCACCACGCCCTTGAGGCCGCGCTTCACCACGAAGGGCGTGGCCAGGATCACGCCGAGGCAGGTCACCAGCGCCATCGGCGCCACCAGAAAGAGAAAGGCGATGCCCGTGCCCTTGAGCGTGTTCCTCACCGTCAGCGGGCCGCCGGTCTGCACCATCACGGCCACCAGGCCCGCACGCGTTTCCGCGCGCTCGAAGCGGGCCTTGGGCCGGGTGTTGTCGTCCTCGGGGTTGAGGGCCATGCGCTCCATGTCGCCGAGCGCGTTGAAAAGCGCGGAATAGGCAGGCGGCACGTCGCCGCTGCGCACTTCCGAGCCGTGGGCATCGCGCGCGATGAACCAGAACGGCGGATCGGCCTTCTGCAGGCGCTGCACTTCCGCCGTCGGCTCGACCACCAGTTGCCCATCGGGGCCGCGCGCCAGCGCGCGCTGGATCACGGTGACGGTCTCCTGCCCGGTCTCGTCGACCACGCGGCCCAGCACCCAGGCCAGCCCGAGAAAGCCGCCCATCACCAGCGAGCCGACCACCACCTGCAACAGGATCAGGCTCCAGATCAGCCGCCAGCGCAGCGAGAGCAGGCTCAGTGTCATGTCATGCCGCCATGCGGGCGGCGCAGATCAGGTAGCCGACACCGCGAATTGCATGGATCTCCACCTGCGCACCGGCCTTGTCGAGCTTGGAGCGCAGCCGCGACACATGCGTGTCGAGCGCGTTCGACTGGATCTCGTCCTTGTGCCCGTACACACGGTCTTGCATGGCCTCGCGCAGCACGGTGCGACCACGGTGTTCGAGCAGTGCCTCGAGCACCAGCAGCTCGCGTCGCGGCAGCGTGAGGCAAAGATCGCCCACATGGGCCTGCCGCGTGTGATGGTCGAAGCGCAACTGCCCGAGCGTCATGACGAGGTTCGCCCGCACTGCTGGGCGCCGCGCCAGTGCGCGCACGCGCGCCATCAGTTCGTCCATCGAGAAGGGCTTGGCGAGGTAGTCGTCCGCGCCGCCGTCGAGGCTCAGCACGCGCTCGGCCACGTCGGTCATGGCCGTGAGCACCAGCACCGCGGTGGCGATGTGGTTCTGCCGCAGGAAGGCCACGAGCGAGAGGCCGTCGCCATCGGGCAGGCCACGGTCGAGCACGATCACGTCGTGCTGCGCCGACAACGCTGCCTCCTCGGCCTCGCGCAGCGAACTCGCCACGTCGACCACTGCCTGGTTCTGCCGCAGCGCCGAGGCCAGGGCTTGCGCCAGGTCGACTTCGTCTTCGACGAGCAGGATTCTCATGAGGGGTGCGACAAGGGCTGTGTGCAAAAAAGAAGCGGGCCATTCTAGGAGAGGCCTCATTGCAGCTCATTGCGGAAAGCGCAATGTTCACGCAATGCAGCTGCATAAGCTGGAGCACTGCATGACCTCCCGCCCGGCGACTTCCTCCTCCCACCCTTTCGTGCCCTGGTACGTGGCATTGGGCCAGCGGATCGCCACGCTCTGGGTGGTGAAGATGATCGGCACCACGGTCGGCATCTCGGGCTTCTTCGTCGTGTACTTCTGGGTGATGCACAACCCGCCATCGGAGCCGATGGTGATGCCGCTCACGCGGCTCGACCACTGGGTGGGGGTGAGCGACGACGCGATGGTGCTCTACGGCTCGCTGTGGTTCTACATCTCGCTGGCGCCGGCCTTCGCGAAAGACAAGGCAGAGCTCTGGGCCTGTGCGCGCGACGCCGCCATCATGGCCGCCGTCGGCCTCGTGGTGTTCTGGCTCTTTCCTACGACGGTGCCGGTGTTTGCGGTCGACTGGGCGCAGTACCCGGCTCTGCAGTTTCTCAAGGCCACCGACGTGGGGGGCAATGCATTTCCGTCGCTGCACGTCGCGTTCGCGGTGCTCACCGCGGTATTGCTTGAGCGCCAGTTGCGCAGCGTGACAGCGCCCACATGGTTGCGCGCGCTGAACATGCTATGGGCCTTCGGCATCGTCTACTCGACGCTGGCAACGCGACAGCACGTGCTGCTCGACGTGCTCGGCGGCACGCTGCTCGCGGCCGCCGTGAGCTGGGCCAGCACCACGCGCGACTGGCTGGTGTGGACCGAGGCCTGAGCCCCAGCACACCAGACAATCAAGCAGCAGCGCTCGCGGCGACGGACCTGAAAACCTCCAGGGCCGTGTCAATTTCGCGCTCGCCCGTATGACGATGGGTGACGCAGCGCAGCTTGTGCCTGCCCCAAGTCCGGGCCAGCACGCCCAGCTTGCGCAGCGCGGCTTCCCACTGAGCCGCGTCGAGCCCGGTGGCGCTCACGTCGACCTGCACGATGTTGGTCTGCGGCTCGTTGGCGGAAAGCCCACGGAGCTGGCCGATCCCGTGAGCGAGGCGGCGCGCGACCGTGTGATCGTCCGCAAGCCGGCCCACCATGGTGGTGATGGCAACCAGCCCCGCGGCCGCGGCGATCCCGACCTGGCGCTGGCTGCCCCCGAGCAGCTTTCTGTGCCACCTGGCACGCTGAATGGTGTCCGCCGGCCCGGCAAGCACGGCCCCCATGGGCGCGCTCAGGCCCTTGGACAGGCACAGCGAAACGGTATCGGCAAAGGCCGTGATCTCCGCAGCTGGCACGCCCAGTGCCGCTGCCGCATTCATCAAACGTGCGCCGTCCAGGTGGACCGCAGCGCCCGCATCCCTGGCCACTGCAAACACCGCCTGCATGTGGGTGAGCGGCAGCACCGCCCCTCCGGCGTTGTTGTGGGAAGTTTCCAGACAGACGAGCCCGGTGCGCAGCTTGTTGCGGCCCGGCCCCAAGGCCTGCGCGAGCAAGCCCAGGTCCATGGCGCCGTCGACGCCGGCAATGCCCTGATAGAACGACCCGGTCAGCGCGGCCGCGCCGCGCTCGGTCACGTAGATGTGCGATGCCGCTTCGGCAAGCACGACTTCCTGCCGCCCGGCCTGGGCGAGGATGGCAAGGAGGTTGGCCATCGTTGCGCTCGGGACATACAGCGCGGCCTCCTTGCCCAGCAGTCGGGCGGCCTCGGCCTCCAGCTCCAGCGCGGTCGGGTCGCCGTCGAGCCCGTCGTCGCCGAGAGGAGCGGAAGCGATGCGGTCGTACATCTGCTCTGTGGGCAGCGTCACCGTGTCGCTGCGAAGGTCCACCGGCGGATACATGCTGTCCTGGGTCATTCGGCAGTTGCGCCGGTCGCCTTCACGACCTCCGCCCATTTCTTTCTCTCGCTGTTCAGGAATGTATTGAACGCTTCCGGCGTTCCGGTCCGCACATAGATGCCGCGCGCGGCGAGATTGGCGCGGACATCCGCCGAATCGAGCACCCGGTTGATCTCCGTGTTCATGGTCCGGACGATGTTCTCCGGCGTCTTCGCGGGCACCACCACGCCGTAGAGCGTGTAGTACTCGAAGCCCTTGAAGCCGCTCTCGATGAAGGTGGGAACGTCAGGCAGCGATGGATCCCGCGCTCCCGAAGTCACGGCGAGCGCCCGCAGCTTGTGGTCCTTGATGAGCGGCAGCGCCGAAACGAGGGAGGAGATGTAGAAGTCGACCTGCCCGCCCAGCATGTCCGTCATGGCCGGGCCACCGCCCTTGTAAGGCACATGCAAAACGTTGGCTCCCGCCGTCACGCGCAGGTTCTCGGCCACCAGATGCCCGACGGTTCCGTTGCCGGACGATGCGTACGCAAGTTGCTTCTTCTTCGAGCCCGCCAGCAGCGAAGCAAGGCTGTCGTACGGACTGGAGGCATTCACCACCAGCACCGACACGCCCGTGCCGACCAGCGCAACCGGCGCGAGGTCCTTCGAGGGATCGAAGCTGAGCTTCTTGTAGAGGAACTGGTTGACCGTAAGGTTGCTGGTTTCGCCCAGCACGGCGGTGTAGCCGTCGGGCGGCGACTTCGCGCCGAACTCCAGGCCGATGTTGTTGCCGGCACCGGGCTTGGTGTCGACGACGACCTGCCACTTGGCCTGCTCGCCCAGCTTGGCCGCAAGCAGGCGGCAGACGGCATCCGTGCCCCCACCCGGGGGACTCGGCGAGACCAGGTGAATGGGACGCTCGGGCACCCACGCCGCGGCGGCCGCATGCGCTGCGGCGAGCGCGAGCCCCAAGGTGCATGCCAGGCTCCTGGCGCGCGCGAGACGATGGCGTCGGATGTCGTTCATGAGCGGGTGGTTCCGATCGGGCAGGTTGAATGAATTCAGCGAATCCTAGGCCCGCAATAAAATGAGTAAAGCGAGATATACAAATATCAACTGTGAGGATTTCTCATGAATCTCACGATGCTGGTCACCCTGCGCACCATCCTCGAACAGGGCAGCTTCACCGCCGCGGCCGGCGTCGTGGGCTGCAGCCCGAGCGCGGTGAGCCTGCAGGTCAAGCAGCTGGAGCAGTATTTCGGCAAGCCGCTGTTCGACCGCTCCACCCGCGTGGTGGCGCCAACGGCCTTTGCCCATGAGGTAGTGAGCGCGGTGGGCGACTTCTCCCACCGGCTGCAGATGCTTCGCTCCCGCCCGGTGGTGGAAGTGGCGGGCCGCATCAGGGTCGGCGTGATCACCAGTATGCAGAGCGACGTGCTGCCGCAGGCGCTGCATGAGCTTCGCCGGAAGCATCCGTCGCTGGATGTGGTGGTTCCCCCGCTGAACGACAGCGACGAAATGATCTCCGAGCTGAAGGCGGCGCGGCTCGACGTCGCGTTGCTCGTCAGGCCGGAAGCCGGCGGCTCGCGCCGGCTGGTCTGGCGGGAACTGCACCGCCAGCCCTACGTGTTGCTGGCGCCGCCGAATGCCTCCGGTAAAACCGTCAGGCAACTGCTGGAAGCCTACGACTGGATCGGATACGACCTGTCTCTTTCGGGAGGACGCGTCGCCGCGCGATACGTGCGCAGCCTGAAACCCGATGCGCGCTGCGTGATGGAGCTGCGCTCGATGGACGCCATCGTTGCAATGGTCGCCCAGGGCCTGGGGGTTTCCGTCGTCCCGCAGCCCAGGCGTCCGCTGGTCGATGCCTATGCGGTGCGCGAAGTGGGCCTGGGAAGTCGTGCTCCGTTTCGCAAGCTCTCGCTGGTCTGGCGAAACTCGGACGAAGGCAGCCGCAATGTCGAGGCGGTTGCACAGGCCTTCGCAACCGCCTTCGGCCTTCAGCGAAAGCCGTGAAAAGCCGGCATTACCAGAAGATCCAGAGGGCCAGGCCACCGAAGATGGCCCACTTCACGAGGTAGTACACGCGCTTGTCCCAAGCCTTCAGGCGCTTGCCGATCACGCGGATCTGGTAGATGTACTTGAAGGCGCGATTGATGCCGCCCGTCTTGTCGCCCGCGTCGTTGGGCGAGCTCGCTGCGGCCAGCAGGTTCTTCGCGAACCAGCGGTTCACGGCGCTGGCCCAGCGGTACTTCAGCGGGCGCTCGATGTCGCAGAACAGGATCACGCGGTCGTGGTCGGTCGTGTTCTCGGCGTAGTGGATGAAGGTTTCGTCGAACACCACAGCTTCACCGTCGCGCCAGTGATAGCGCTGGCCGTCCACGTCGATGTAGCAGCCTTCGACACCCGGCGTCCACAGGCCCAGGTGGTAGCGCAACGAACCGGCGAAGGGGTCGCGGTGGCGCACGAGGCGGCTGCCCGGCGGCAGCTCGGCGAACATCGCGGCCTTGATGGTGCCGATGCCCTTGAGCAGCTCTGTGGTGCGCGGGCACAGCACCGCGGCCGAGGGATGCGCTTCGTCGTACCACTTCAGGTAGAAGCGCTTCCAGCCGCTCTTGAAGAAGGAGTTGAAGCCCACGTCGTTGAACTGGCTCGACGCCTTGATGCTGCCGCCATTGCGCATGGCCAGCGCTTCTTCGCGGATGACTTCCCAGTTTTCTTCGAGCACGCGCATCTCGGGGAACTGCGCGGGCGACAGGTACGGCGTACCCGGCACCTTCGAGAAAAGGTACATGAAGACGTTCAGCGGAGCCAGGAAGGTCGAGTGATCAGAGAGCTGTCTGAAGAAGCGATGCCGCACCTGGCCGCGGAAATGAACGTAGAGCGCACTGAGCGCGAAGATGGCAAGAATGACCCACTTCATTTGGAAAGTGTCCTGTAAACAGCACCGGGTAGTGTAATTCTTTGCACCAAATTGGCCCTGCCCTGATCCTTTGGCCGTGCGCCGGGCGAGGTTTCAGCTGCAGAGCATTGGCTGCGGCGTATCGGCCATGGCCAGCGGCAGCCGCACGGTGGCCAGCAGGCCGCCGTTCGCGGTTTCACCAAGCGCGACCTCGCCGCCGTGCCGGTCGACCACCGACTTGACGATGGCCAGCCCCAGCCCGCTGCCGCTCTGGTTCTGGTCGGGGTTGCGGAAGAAGCGGTCGAACACCCGCTCGCGCAACGCGGGCGGAATGCCGGGCCCCTCGTCTGCCACCGTCAGAAGTGCCTGGGTGCCCTCGCGCGCCACATGCACGACCACCGTGCTCCCCGGCGGGCTGTACTTGATGGCGTTGTTGATTAGGTTGTCGATCATCGAGACCAGGCTTTCGCGCTCGCCGAGCACCGGCACGCGGTCTTCGCTCACCAGTTCCAGCTCGACGTTGCGGGCGCTGGCCAGCCCTTCGATCATGGCCAGCCGGTCTTGCACCAGCGCGTCGAGCGACAGCATCACGGGTAGCGCGTTGTCCGAAACCGCGTCGCTGCGCATGAGCTGCAGCAGCTGCCCCACCAGCCGCGCCGCGCGGTCGTTGCTGCGCAGCAGATTGCCCATGAGCTCGCGCTGCTGTTCGTCGGTGCTCTGCTCTTTCAGCGCCTCCACATTCACTCGCATGGCCGCCAGCGGGGTGCGCAGCTCGTGCGCGGCATCGGCGATCAGGCTGCGCTCGCGCGAAGTGCTGTCGCGCACCCGCTGCAGCAGGCTGTTGATGCTCTGCACCAGCGGCTGCAGTTCCTTGTGCGGCGGCGCGTACGACAGCGGCGTGAGGTCGGCCGGCCCGCGCTCTGCGGTTTCCTGGCTCACCCGGCGCCACGGCCGCAGCGCAAGGCGCACCGACAGCCACGCGGGAAACACCAGAAAAGGCAAGCTGATGACCAGCGGCAGCAGGTAGTAGCCGCGGTACATCACGGTGACCGTCAACCGCCAGACGCTGGGCTCGGCCAGCATCACGCGAACGTCCGAGGTGGGCGAGGCCAGCGTGCGCGCGCGCCACTCGCGGTTGCCCGCCTTCACGGTCTCGACGCGGTTCGGCACGGTATTCAGAATGACAGGCACGGCCGCCGTCGAGCGATAGATCAATTTGTCGCCCTGCCAGACCTGCAGCACCGGCGAGGTGTCCGAAGCGGCGTCGCCGTCGCCCATGGTTTCGAGCAGCGCAGCCTCGAAGGCGGCCAGGGTTTCCTGTTGCTTGTCGGGCTGGTCGGCCGTGTTCTTCGCGATTGCAATCACCGACTGGAAGATCTTGTCGAACTTCAGCAGCTCGGGGTCGTCGTAGGAGTCGTACAGCAGCAGCGCGATGGCCATGGTCCACAGCAAGGCGACCACGCCCATCTGCGCCAGCAGCAGGCGCCGCATCAGGGAAGGTTGTTTCCAGTTCTTCCAGCGCTGCGCCAGCGCCTGCATCATTTCTGCGTGCTCCGCACGAGCGACTGCACGTCGATCACGTAGCCGATGCCGCGCACCGTGCGGATGTAGCCCTGGCCGATCTTCTTGCGCAGGTTGGAGATATGCACTTCGAGTGAATTGCTGCCGTTGGCCTGGCCACCGGGCAGCACCTGCTCTTCCATCACGCGGCGCGTGACCACGCGGCCGGTGCGCTTGAGCAGCAAGGCCAGCAGGTCGAACTCGCAGCGCGAAAGCTCCACCGGCTCGCCATCGACGATCACGCCGCGCGTGGGCTCGTGCAGCGCCAGGCCGCGCATGCGGATGGTCTCGTCGTTGAAGCCGTAGCTGCGCCGCGCGAGCGCCCGCACGCGCGACAGCAGCTCGGCCAGCGCAAAGGGCTTGACGAGATAGTCGTCCGCGCCGTCGTCCAGGCTGCGCAGCCGGTCGGTCAGCGCGTCGCGAGCGCTCAGCACCAGCACCGGCAATATCTGCCGGTCGCGGCGCAGGCGGAACAGCAGGTCGAGCCCGTCGCCGTCGGGCAGGCCGAGGTCGAGCAGCACCATGTCGAAGGTGCCGCCGTCGAGGGTGCGCAAGGCGTCGTCGAGTCTGCGGACCCACACCACATCCATGCCTTGATTGGCCAGCGCGATGCGCACGCCGTTGCCCAGGTCAAGGTCGTCCTCAACAAGCAAGAGATTCATGAGCCTCCACGTGAACGAACCACTCCGTTTCCGGAATGTGGCCGGAGTATCAGCGACACGCCGGTGAAGCACTTCAGGAAATCTTCATGAATGCCGAAGCAGCCCTTCAGGTGGGGCCAGGACACTGGAGCGACTCCTCACCACACAGAAACGGAACACCGACGTGAATCGATCGCCCACCCTCCTGGCCCCTCGCGACCAGCCGGATCGCAACCGCCTCCGGCGGCGGGACATCCTCCATGCCATGGCACTGACCAGTGCTGCAGGGCTCGCCGCCTGCGGTGGTGGCGGCGGCCGCGGCGGCGTTGGCATCGGGCCCGGCATTGGCACGGATGCCAGTCCTGCTGCTCCCGCCGCTGCCGGCCCAGGTGCCAACCCGGATGCCCCCCCGAACACCAACCCGGGTGTTGGCGATGGAAGCCCAAGGAACGACAGTGGCGAAGGCAAAGTCTCCGTCATCGACCGCCGTATCAAGGTCTCGAGCTCGCCCGAAGTCTCGCTCCAGGTGCGCGACTGGCAGCCGCCCCGCAGCACCGGCCCGGTCTTTGTATTTCTGCCCGGGCTTGGCGCCAACGCGCGCAGCTTCGACGGCCTCGCACCCGCACTGGCCGCCAAGTCGCGCGTGATCGCGATCAGCCGCCGCGGCTACGGCCTCTCGGACAAGCCGCTGCCCGTGAAGACCGCCACGCAGTACTACGAGGTGGACACGCTCGTGGCCGACCTGAAGGCCGTGCTTGACGCCCTCGGCGTACGGCGCGCGGTGCTGGGCGGCCATTCGATCGCAGGCAACGAGCTCACGCGCTTCGCGGGCCTGTATCCCGAACGGACGCAGGGCCTGATCTATCTCGACACGACCTTCGACTACACGGTGGGCGCAGACAGTGGCGGCGAGGACGTACCGACGAACTCACTGCTCGAAGAACCCAAACCGAAGCCGGAGAACGGCCGCTCGCTGCAGGCTGCCATCGCCTTCTCCCGCCGCAATTCGAAGAACTGGTGGCCTGTGCTGGAAGCGAACTTGCGCGACAGCCTCGACATTCATGCCGACGGAAGCGTGAGTCTCAACACACCCAGCGAAGTGAATGACGCCATGGAAACAGCCGCCCACTCGTTCTCGCCCGACTACAAGGCCGTGCGCGCACCTTCGCTGGTCGTGACCGCCCTGCCTGCGGACACCCGCGACATGTTCCCGTGGCTGGAACTGCCGCTCGATGCCAAGACGCAGAAAGATGCCTCGGACTACGTGCGCATGATCCGTAGCGCGGCCATCACGAATTCGAACCAGCTCGTGGCGGCGCTCAACACCCCGAACCGGCTGACCCTCGACAACAGCAACCACACCGACTTCTTCATGGAGCGCGAGGCCGATGTGCTGCGTGCCATCCAGTTCATGACATGGGCTTGAGCCATGCCGATGCCTTTCAAGCGCGCAGCAGCTTGATCAACGCGGCGAGCTCCTCGCCGCCGAGCCCTGCCGCATCGGCCCGCTGGAAGAGTCCCGCGGCGAAGGCCGGAAACTCGGTGTTGATGCCCGACGCCTGCGCCGCCTGCAAGATGCGCTGCGTTGCCTCGACCGAGATGCGCATCGGGCTCTGCGAAATGCTGAAGTCGCCCGACTGGATGACGGAGCCCTCATGCTGAAGAAAACCCGCGAAGGTCGGCATGATGCCCGCAACGATGCGACCGTACTCGGCCACGTCGAAGCCTTCGTGCTCGGCAATGCGCGCACCGTGGATGAAACCCAGCATCGTGCCGTAGATGGTGGAGAGCGTAGCGAGGTCCATGGCCGCCGCGGCGCTCGCCTTCTCGCCCAGGTAGACGATGCCGCCGGCCAGCACCTTCAGCCACGGCTCGGCCTCGTCGAATACGTGCTTTTCGCCAGACACCAGCAGCGGCGTATCGGGCCGGCCCATCTGATCCGGCGCGGCCTGGATCGCGCCTTCGAGATACGCGGCGCCGTGGCGGTGAGCCCAGACCTCTGCATCGCGCGCGTCCTGCGGGCTGCCGGTGGTCAGCTGTATCAGCAGGCGGCCGTCCATGGCGGCCACGACTCCGTCGAGCGCGAGGATCGCATCGGCGCCCCGGTAGTCGTAGACGCACATCACCGCGACGCGGCTCGCACGCAACGCCTCGCCCGCGCCGCACGCCAGCACGGCGCCCTTCGCGACCAGCGCATCGGCCTTGCCGGGCGTGCGGTTCCACACCGCGACTTCGTAGCCCTGATCGAGATAGAGCTGAGCAATGGTGAAACCCATCGAGCCCAGGCCCAGAACGGAAACTCGCTTGTTGTTCATGACGATTCGATTTCTGTTTGTGAAGACAATTGAATCGTAGAAATTTCGCTTCTATATGGTCAAGTACCTACAATAAAGTCAGGTACTTACCAAAACGTATGTATTGGGTATTTACGGGGCATTCCACGGATAAGAAATGAAATCGAAGAAACCCTACAACTGCGGCATCGGGCCTGCGTTCGACGTCATCGGCGGCAAATGGAAGGCCGTCATCCTCTGGGAGCTGAACGCGCAGGCCTATCGCTTCGGCGAGCTCAAGCGGCTGCTGCCCGACATCAGCGAGAAGATGCTGATCCAGCAGCTACGCGAACTCGAAACCGACGGCATCGTCCATCGGGAGGTATTCCACGAAGTGCCGCCGCGCGTGGAGTACTCGGCAACCAAGCTGGGCGCCACGCTCAATGCGGCACTCGGGCCGCTGGCCGATTGGGGCGACCGCAATGCCAAGCGCATTGAAACCGCACGCGCGAAAGCCGAAGCGGCCAAGTAGGCCGGCACACCGGGAGCACCGAATGTCGTTGCGGAAGATTTCATCGGCCGTTCTGCTGGCCACGTCGGTGGCGTGGGGCCTCGCGCAGGCGCAGTGCGCGCCCTCGCCCATCTACGCCGGCCCGCCGATGCGCTCGGCGCCCGAAGCTGTATGGCAGAAGGACTTCAAGCGCTCCATCGACGGCGAGTTGCCTGTCGAGCTGCAGAAGGCACTCGGCGACGCGCTCGACAAGATGCTCGCGCACGTTCCCGCTGCCAGCGTGGCGGTCGCGATTCCCGGCGAAGGCATCTGGTCCGCCACGCGCGGCCTGGCTCGCAAGGAGCCGCCGCAACCCGTCGTGCCCGACCAGCCCTTTCAGGTCGCGAGCACCGCCAAGACCTTCACGGCCGCCGTCGTGCTGCAGCTCGTCGAGGAAGGCAAGCTCAGGCTCGACGACACCATAGACAAGTGGTTTCCCGACGCGCCGAATGCGAAGCTCACAACCATCGAGCAACTGCTGCGCCACACCAGCGGCCTCGTGAGCTTCAACGCGCTACCGTCGCTGGGAGCGGCCTACCGCACGCCCGCCGACGTCATCGCACTCGGCATGTCGCAAAAGCCGCAGTTCTGCCCCGGCACGAATTGGAGCTACACCAACACCGGCTACGCAATGCTCGGCGTGATCGTCGAGAAGGTGGACGGCGCTCCGTTCGCAGACGTGCTCACGAAGCGGCTCATCAAGCCCCTTGCGCTGAAGCACACAGCCATGCGCAAGCCGGGCGTCGAACTGCCCGTCGCCACGGGCCATGCAGCCGGCCGACCAGTTGACGCGCCGGACCAGTACGCCACGCCCTACGCCACAGGCGCGCTGGCATCGACCGCAGGCGATCTCGCGGTGTTCTGGCACGCATTGCTCGCGGGCAAGGTGCTGCCCGGCGAAGCGGTACACCGCATGTTCACCGGCATGCCCGCCATGCTCGGCCCCTATGCCGGGAGCAACGCGTTCTATGGCATGGGCGTGCAGCTCTACGACGTGCCCGACGGTCCCGGGTTGATGCTCGGGCACAGCGGCGGCATCGAGGGCTTCACGAGCATCGTGGCCTACGTGCCGGCCGACGACGTGTACATCGCCGTGTCGTTCAATGAGAAGAAGGTGCCGGCCGAGGCCGGTTTATGGGCGCTGCTGCGCGCGGTACGCACCTACCGCGTGCTGCATTGACCCAACCCGGTCAGTCCGCCCAGCCGGTCTCGATCTCGGTCTTCACCTCGGTCATGAGCTTGTGCACAGGGCACTTGCCGGCCACGCGCAACAGTTCGTCACGCTGCGCCTCCGTCAGGTCGCCGCTCAGCCGCAGGCCCGACTTGAGGCGGTAGACGCCCTTGCGCTCCTCGCTGTCGTCGCGGTCGACCACGACCTCGATGTCTTCCACCGGAATGCCCTTGCGCCGCGCATAGATCAGCACCGTGAGCGCCTTGCAGGCCGCGAGCGATGCGTCGTACAGGTCATGCGGCTCGGGGCCGGCGTCGCTGCCGCCGCCAGCGGGCGATGCATCGACCGGAATCTCGTGGTTGCGGATCTTCAGGATGTGGCGCGTGCCGGTGGTGCCGTCGCGGCGGATCGAGATCGTCATGCAGGTGTCCTTGGTAGGGAGTTGCGGTTCAGGAGGAAAGCGTCTTCACGTACAGGATGGTCGTGAACCCGCTGTGCCATTCGAGATCGGGGTAGCGGTCGGCCTCGCGGTAGCCGAGCGCGAGGTAAAAGCCCTGGCTCTGCGTGTTGAAGGTGTCGGTTTCGAGCCGCGCGAGCGCCACACCATCAGCGCGCATGCCGTCTTCGGCGAAGGCCATCAGGGTACGGGCGATGCCCTTGCGCTGACGCTCTGCCGGCACGTGCAGCGCATGCACGAAGTCGTGCTCCCAATGGACCATGCCGACCACCTCGCCGTCGATCTCCGCCACGAAGAAGGCCGGGCCCATCTCGTCGATGTAGCCCACGGGCTCGCCGCTCTCCTTGTAGGCCTTCGCGGCCTCGGGCGTGAGCTGCGGCAGCCAGGTGCCGGCGAAGGTGTCGTCGAGGATGGCCTTCACCGCGTCGAAGTCGTCGAGGCGCCAGGGCCGGATGGCGATGTCGGGAACGTCGTGGTTCTTGCTCATCGGTTCAGCGGTCGACGGCCAGCATCAGCGTTTCCTTGATTTCTTCCATCACCACGTAGCTGTGCGACTCGGCCGCCACCGGCAGCTTCTTCAGGATGTCGCCCAGCAGGTGCCGGTACTCGCTCATGCCGCTGAGCCGCGCCTTCACGAGGTAGTCGAAGCTGCCCGACACCAGGTGGCATTCGAGCACCTCGGGCATGTGCAGCAGTTCCTTGCGCACCTTGTCGAACACGTCGCCGGACTTGGCCGAGAGCTTGATCTCGACGAACACCAGCAGCGTCTTGCCCAGCGCCTCGGGCGACACATGCGCGTGGTAGCCCGTGATGACGCCGTCGCGCTCCATGCGCTTCACGCGCTCGGCGCAGGGCGAGGCCGACAGGCCGATGTGCTCGGCCAGCTCGGTCATGGAAACACGGCCCTGGCGCTGAAGCAGGTCGAGGATCTTGCGGTCGATTCGGTCGAGTTCGGGCATTTCACTTCGCGCGCGGCTTTGGACGATTGGCGGCAGTGTATTTCACTGCCAAATCGCTGAAAACAATGGAATCCACTGCATTGTGCACTTTAGATTCCACTCATTCCATCTGAATCAGTGAATACACCATGAAAGTCATCGTTCTCGGCGGCGGCGTGATCGGCACCACCACGGCCTACTATCTCGCGCGCTCTGGCGCCGAGGTCATCCTGCTCGACCGGCAGGCCGGCCCCGCCGAGGAAACCAGCTTCGGCAACGCCGGCCAGGTGTCGCCGGGCTACTCCACGCCGTGGGCTGCGCCGGGCATTCCGCTGAAGGCGATCAAGTGGATGTTCAAGAAGCACGCGCCGCTGTCCATTCGCCCCGACGGCACGATGTTCCAGCTGCGCTGGATGGCCGCGATGCTGCGCAACTGCTCGCCCGAGGCCTACGCGGTGAACAAGGAACGCATGATGCGCGTGGCCGAATACAGCCGCGGCTGCCTGCAGCAGCTGCGCGCCGACACCGGCCTGCAGTACGAGCAGCGCACCGGCGGCACGCTGCAGCTGTTTCGCACGCAGGCGCAGCTCGACGCGGTGCAGCGCGACATCGCGGTGCTCGAAGAATGCGGCGTGCCTTACGAACTGCTCGACCGCGATGCGCTCGCCGGCGTCGAGCCCGCGCTGGCCGGCGCGCGCGACCGCCTCACAGGCGGCCTGCGCCTGCCCAACGACGAAACCGGCGACTGCCACCTGTTCACGCGCGGCCTTGCAGAAATCGCGCGCGGCCTGGGCGTGGATTTCCGCTTCGGCCAGACCATCGACGGACTGGAGACCGACGGCAACCGCATCACCGGCGTACGCACCACCACCGGCAAGATCCTTACGGCCGACCGCTACGTGATGGCCTTCGGCAGCTACTCGCGCGCCGCCATCGCCTCGCTGGGCCTCGACATCCCGGTGTACCCGGTCAAGGGCTACTCGCTGACCGTGCCGCTGCTCGACGAATCGCTCGCGCCGCAATCGACCGTGCTCGACGAGACCTACAAGGTCGCCGTCACGCGCTTCGACAATCGCATCCGCGTGGGCGGCATGGCCGAACTCGGCGGCTTCGACCTGCGCCTGAACCCCAACCGCCGCGCCACCCTCGAGAAGGTCGTGACCGACCTGTTCCCCGGCGGCGACGTGCCGCGCGCCACCTTCTGGACCGGCTTGCGCCCGATGACGCCCGACAGCACGCCCATCGTCGGCGGCACGCGCTACGGCAACCTGTTCCTCAACACGGGCCACGGCACACTGGGCTGGACCATGGCCTGCGGCTCGGGCAAGCTGATCTCCGACATGGTGATGGGGCAGCGTCCGGAGATCCGCACCGACGGTCTTGCGATGGACCGCTACGAACAGGGCTCGTCGCACGCAACGCGCCCGAACCCGGCGACTGCTCCGGCTTGATGCGGAGGCCGCTCAGGCGGCCTTTGCAATCGGAATCACGGCACTGCTCATGCCGCGATAAACCTCCGCCTCGCCATGCTTCGCCAGCAGCTGCATCAGGTGCTTGCGAATCAGCATGCCGGGCCGGTCCGACTCCATCGAATACTCCACGCCGCGCCGGCGCGTATCGACCAGCGCATCGGGGTCGGTCGATTCCAGGATGTCTTTGTCCTCGCGCGTCACAGCATCGTCGAAGTCGATCAGCATCTGCGCGGTGCAATCGGCCTCTGTGTCGTTGCGGAACAGCCATTGGCACAGCTGCATGCGACCATCGTCGATGGGCGTGAAGCAGTTGATGATGATGTGGCGCACGCCGCTCGGGTACTCGATGTCGAGCCGGCGCGAGAACGGCAGGAAGTAGGCGTTGCGCATGTGGCGCGTGGTGATCGGGTCGGTCACGCCGCTGATCGCATGGAACTTCACCGGGTTGGTCGCTTCGATGACCGTCTCGGCATAGAAGCCCGATTCGTTTTCCACCAGCTCGTACTTGCTCGGCTTCGGGCTCGCGGCCACGCCGAAGGTGGCGCGGTGCACGAAGCTGAAGTGCGAGTTGTCGAAGGAGTTTTCGAGCGCGCGCATCGGACTGGTCTGCCACTCTTCGTAGAACTGGAAGATGGTGCGGTAGCCCGGGTCGTCGAATTCGGGAATGGCGGGAATGTCGGCAATGGGCTCTTCGAGCGCCACCCATGCATAGCCATAGCGCGCGGTGCAACGGTAGGCAGCGGTGCGGTACTCGGGCGAGATCTTGCGATCTGCTTCGTACTGCGGAATGCGGATGACCTGGCCGCTGCGGTCGTACGTCCAGCCGTGGTAGCCGCACTGGATGGCGCCGGTGCCGCAGGCCTGGCCTTCGCTGTCCACGCACCAGCCCTTCGACAGCTTCGCGGTGCGGTGGCAGCAGCGATCGCGCAGCGCAGCGGGCTGGCCGTCGGCATCGATGAAGAGAACGATGTCTTCGCCCAGCAGCCTGAAAGGCTTCGGGCCCTGTGCCAGTTCGGTGAGCGGCATGACGGCATGCCAGAACTTGCGGAAGACGGGTTGTTGGGTAACGAGCATGCGCGGACTCCTTCTTTGTTGCGTGGGGACGAACGTGAAAGAGCAATTTCCTGCCTGGATGCGTGGGCATCGCGCGGCTGAACGCTTCTACTCTGCGCAACATGCCTTGCAAATTGCGCGCCCGGATTGTGCGCCCGGCCAGGCTGCTCCTCCAAGCCCTCACCCTCAATGCCCGAGCAAAATGCTCGAAAGGGCCCTTGGCATGCGTCGTGCATGACCTGCTGCAAGAGTAGAAGCGTTCAGCAGCGCACGCACCACGAACGTGCGCCCGCCCGGAAATTGCTCTTGAAACGCCTTCTGCCCTGCGCAGGGGGATTCAAGACCCGAAGCTTCCGAGGCCCCACATGCAACGTCGATCCTTCCTCGCGGCCAGTGCCGCCACCCTTGCCGCCCCTGCCGTCTTCGCTCAAGGCAGCAACGGCAAGCTCACCCCGCTAAAGTTCACGCTCGACTTCCGCATCAACGGGCAGACCTCTCCCTTCTTCCTGGCGCTGGCCAAGGGCTACTACAAGGACGAGGGGCTCGACGTGAGCATCGACACCGGCGCCGGCTCGGTCGCCTCCATCACCCGCATTGCCAGCGGCGTCTACCAGCTGGGGCTGGGCGACATCAGCTCGCTGGTCGAGTTCAACGCGCAGAACCCCGGCACGCCGATGGTGCAGGCCGTGTACCAGTACTACAACCGTGCACCGTTCGTGATCATCGGCCGCAAGGACCGCGGCGTGACCGGCGATTTCAAGAGCCTCGCGGGCAAGAAGGTCGCGGCGGCGGCCGTCGAATCGACGCGGCGCGCCTGGCCGATGGTCGCGCGCAAGCAAGGCATGCGCGGCGACGCCTTCCAGTGGCAGACCACCGACTTCAGCGCGCGCGACAACGTCATGGTGCGCGGCGACGTCGATGCAGCCACCTACTTCCACGACTCGGCCGTGTCGTTGTTCGCGCGCATGAAGCCCGAGGAGTTGTCGGTGCTCAAGTACGCCGACGCGGGCGTCAACCTGTACGGCAACGCCATCCTCGCGAGCAGCAACCTCATCGCGCAGAACCCGAAGGTAGTGGCGGCCTTTCTGCGCGCGAGCAACCGCGCCATCGTCGAGACCTTTGCCAACCCGGCGCCTAGCATCGCGGCCATGCGCCAGCGCGAGCCCATCCTCGACGAGAAGATCGAACTCGAGCGCTGGGGCATCACCGCGCAATACGTGGGCGCGGCCGACACGCGCGGCCACGGTCTTGGCGATATAAAGAAACTCACGCTCGAACAGCAGGTCGACGAAGTGGCCGATGTCTTCGACCTCAAGGTCAAGCCCGCGTCCGACGCCATCTTCAACACTTCAATGCTTCCATCGCGCAGCGAACGCTCCCTCCCCAAGGCATGAACTCCAACAGCGACACCACCACCTATCCCGCCGAAACCACGCTCGACGAACGCGACGGGCGCTACCTGCGCAAGGCCATCGTCTGGTCGCATGCGGCACGTCGCCGGGGCAACCGGCCCTTCGGCTCGGTCATCGTCTCCGCCGCCGGAGAGGTGCTGGCCGAAGCCGGCAACAGCAATGCCGAAACCGGCGACTGCACTGCCCATGCCGAAGTCAACGCACTGCGCGCGCTGGCCGGGCGCAAGCTCTCTCGCGAAGAACTCGCGGGCGCCACGATCTACGCATCGGGCGAGCCCTGCGTGATGTGCGCCGGCGCCATCTTCTGGTCGAACATCGGGCGCGTGGTGTTCGGCATCGATGCCGAGCGGCTGCGCGTGTTTCGTGGCGAGCGGCAAGACCAGCGCGATGCCGAACTGTCGTGTCGCGACGTGTTCCGCGCCTCGCCGCATCCCATCGAATGCATCGGGCCGGCGCTGATCGACGAGGCCAGCGCAGCCCACGACGGGGCCTGGAAGACCTGAGACACCGCAAGCGAGCGCACTAGACTCGCTGCATGCCCTGGCACGCCCGTCTCCATCTCGCTTACCAACAAGAAGCCGCCCGCACCGTCGCCCGCTTTCGCCATGACGGTCCGCTGCGCATCCTGCAAAGCCTGTACCCCGAGGGCGACACCGTCTGCCACAACGTGCTGGTGCATCCGCCGGGCGGGCTGGTGGGCGGCGACACGCTCGACATCGACATCGAGGCCGCCGACGGCAGCCACGGACTGATCACCACGCCCGGCGCCTCGCGCTTCTACCGCTCCGAAGGCGAGCTGGCGCTGCAGCGCACGCGCATCCGCCTCGCGGCCGGCGCGCGGCTCGAATGGCTGCCGCTCGAAGCCATCTGCTACAGCGGCTGCCAGGCGGAGAACCGGCTCTCCATCGAGATCGCGCCCGGCGCCGAGCTGATCGGCTGGGACGTTACCGCGCTCGGCCTGCCGAACGCCAACCAGCCCTTCGAGCGTGGCACCTACCTGCAGCACATCGAGGTGCCCGGCGTGTGGCTGGAGCGCGGGCGCATCGACGCGGCCGACCACCGGCTGCTGCAAAGCCCCATCGGCCTCGGCGGCCACCGCTGCATGGCCTCGCTGTTCTTCGTGGCGGGCTCGCCGGTGGCGCGCGCCCGGCGCGATGCCTTGCTTGCACAAGCCCGCACGCTGCTCGAAGCAAGCCCGCTGTTCGACAGCGCCGGCGCCACCAGCCCGCACCCCGAAGTGGTCGTGCTGCGGGTTCTGGCACCCGTGGTCGAGCCCGCGATGCAGCTGCTGCGCCAGGTCTGGCAGGCATGGCGCAGCGAGCTGTGGCAGCTGCCCGCGGCCACGCCGCGCATCTGGGCGACCTGAGG
Organism: Variovorax sp. YR634; assembly: GCF_900106655.1. NCBI lineage: Bacteria > Pseudomonadati > Pseudomonadota > Betaproteobacteria > Burkholderiales > Comamonadaceae > Variovorax > Variovorax sp. YR634. The sequence goes on along the minus strand of NZ_FNOL01000019.1, from coordinate 35,686 downwards.
CCGATCTCCCTCCGATCCCCGCGCCGAGGGGCGAATCTGTAGGCACTGTCTGACGGACAGCCGCGTTGCAAAGGCGCAACCTGATTCTTTTGCCCAGCGGATGACGAGGATCGGCCATGTCTCCTGACGACACTCCCGACGCGAACACGCAGCTTCACCGGCACCTGGCGCGGTTCAACGCCGAGCGACTCAGGCTCGGCAGCCCCTCGCCCCAGTGGCAGGACGACCTCGCCCGCGAGCATGCGTGCCGCCTGCTCGAAGGCAAATACCTCGAAGCCCTGCGCGCTTCGGTGCAGGCGGCGGCAGCGGCAGCGGCCGGCAACGCGCGCCACTTCATCAGCTGGTTCGAATCGCTGGCGCACACCGGCCCCGGCCAGCATCACCCGCTGTTCGACTGGCTGGCCGACGAGGCCACGCTGCCGCAGATGCGCTGGTTCCTCACACAGGAGGCCGCGGGCGAAGCCGGCTTCGAAGACCTGCTGGCCTACACCCAGGTCAAGCTGCCACCACAGCCCAAGCTGGAATGCGCGCGCAACTTCTGGGACGAAATGGGGCACGGCAAGCAAAGCGCCATGCACGGCCAGATGCTGGAGCACATGGTGCGCGAGCTCGACCTGCATCCGGCCATCGACACCACCGTGTGGGAGTCGCTCGCGCTCGCCAACACCATGGTCGGGCTGGCGACCACGCGCCGCTACGGCTACCACTCCATAGGCGCGCTCGGCGTCATTGAGCTCACGGCGCCCGGGCGCGTGAAGCAGGTGGCGGCCGGCATGCGCCGATTGGGCCTGAGCGGCCGCGCGCGCTCCTACTTCGACCTGCATGCGGCGCTCGACGTGTCGCATTCGCGCGCATGGAACCGCGAAGTGATCCGGCCGCTGGTCGAGGCCGATCCGGCCTGCGGGCAGTTCATTGCCGAAGGCGCGCTGATGCGCCTTGTCTGCGGCGAACGCTGCTTCGAGCGCTACACCGCCGAACTGCGGCACGCCGAGGAGGCCACCGCATGCTGAACGCGGCCGGCGTGCTGCGCCAGGTGGCGGCCACGGGCTACCGATTCACCACGGTCACCCCGCTGACCCACCAGCGCGTGCTCGCGCGGCGCGGGCGCGAGCCGGGCGCGACGCTGCGAGACATCTTCGGCTGGAACCTGTCGTTCGAAGCGCGCGCGGTGCCGCCGGAATTGCTGGCCGACATGGAGCGTGCCGGCATCGTGCGGCACACGGGCTCGCTGCTACGCAGCACCGTGCGCATCGCCAGCCTGGGCGACGACCTGTTCTTTCATTCGGCCTATCCGACGGTCGAGGAGAACGCGGTGTTCTTCGGGCCCGACACCAGTCGCTTCGCGCGCTTTCTCCACCACGCACTTGCCCGGCGCAAGGCGCAGCCTCATGTGCGCGTGCTGGACGTGGGTTGCGGCAGCGGCGCGGGCGGCATCGCGGTGGCACGCGCGCTGGCCGCCACGGGCACGCAGGCGACCGTCGTGATGAACGACATCAACCCGCTTGCGTTGCAGTACACGGCCATCAATGCGGAAGTGGCCGGCATTCCCGTCACGCTCGCGCAGGGCGATGCGTTGTCGGCGGTCGAGGGCGACTTCGATTTGATCGTGTCAAACCCGCCTTACCTCGACGACGGCGCGCAGCGCGCCTACCGCCACGGCGGCACGCGGCTCGGGCGAGCGCTCAGCGTGCGCATCGCGGCCGAGTCGCTGAAGCGGCTGGCGCCGGGCGGGCAACTGCTGCTCTACACCGGCGTAGCCATGGTCGATGGCGAAGATCCGTTCCTTGCCGAACTGCAGTCCCTGCTCGCAGCACCCGGCTTCGACTGGTCGTATGCCGAGATCGACCCCGATGTGTTCGGCGAGGAGCTGGAGCGGCCGGTGTATGCGCATATCGACCGCATCGCCGCCATCGGCCTCATTGCCACCCGCGCAACGGAGGCCGCGTGATGGCCGCCGGGCTCGACTTCGGCGTGGACACCGGCCGGCTGGCGGTGGTGCGCGAATGCAGCGTGCTGGAGCGCATGCCCAAGTGGCTCATCTGCGTGCCGCTGGTGGTGCAGTGGCTGTGGCTGTCCTTGCGCTACGGCGGCACGACCGTGCCTTCAGCGGCCAACCCGCACCTCACCTCCGGCGGGCTGGTTGGCGAAGGCAAGCTCGAATACTTCCGCGGCATGGGGGCGCTGGCGCGCTCGGTCACGGCCGACTACTGCGCGGTGTTCAACGACGGCACGGCAACCGAAGACTCGCTGCGGCACACCATGGCCAACGGCGGCCTCGCGTTTCCAGTGGTCGCCAAGCCCGACCTCGGCCTGTGCGGCTACGGCGTGCGCCTGCTGTCCGACATGGCAGCGCTGCTGGCCTACCTGGCCGTCTTTCCTCGCGGTGAAACGGTCGTGCTGCAGCGCTACCTGCCACAGGAAGGCGAGGCCGGCATCTTCTATGCGCGCGACCCCGACACTGGCGAAGGCCGCATCATCGGCCTGGCGCTGCGCTACTTTCCGCGCGTGACGGGCGACGGCCGCAGCACCGTGGCGCAGCTCGTGGCGGCCGACGTGCGCGCCCGCCGCATCGCGCGCTCGCCGCGCCACGAATGCAGCGTGTCGCCCGACAGCGTGCCGGCCGCCGGCCAGCAGGTGCGGCTGGCCACCATCGGCTCGACCCGCGTGGGCGGCCTCTACCGCGACGGCGCGGCGCTCATCACGCCCGAGCTCGTGCGCGCCATCGACGCCATCGCGCGCGACATGCCCGACTTCCGTTTCGGGCGCTTCGACGTGCGCTACCAGAGCCTGCGCGAACTCGGCGCCGGGCGCGGCTTCACCATCATGGAAATCAACGGCGCGGGCTCCGAAGCCATCGAGGCCTGGGACCCCGACACCGGCGTGGTGCAAGGCTTTCGCATGGTCTTCGCCAAGCAGCGGCTGCTGTTCGCCATTGGCGCGGCGCAGCGCAAGGCCGGCGTGCAGCCCATCGGCCTGCTCGCGCTCGCTCGGCTCAACCGGCGGCAGAACCGCCTGGTCGACCGCTATCCGCCCTCCAACTGAGTGAATTGCCGCACGCACATGGACATCACCGCCACGCACGCCCTGCCCCACCGTTCGCCCACGCCACTCGCGGCCGCTGCGCCCGTGCTGGAAACCCGCTGGGCCGATTGCGAAGAAGACGTGCGCGACGCCCAGCGCCTGCGCTTTCGCGTGTTCGCGCAGGAGATGGGCGCGCGCCTCACACCACCCGAAGGCACGCCGCCCGGGCTCGACGTCGACCGCTTCGACGCTTTCTGCGACCACCTGCTGGTGCGCGCCATCGACCCGCTGCAGGGCCCCGGCCCGCTCATCGGTACCTACCGCGTGCTGACGCCCGAGGCGGCGCATCGCGCGGGCGGCTTCTACACCGACACCGAGTTCGACCTGTCGCCGCTCGCGCCGCTGCGCGGCCGCGCGCTGGAGCTGGGCCGCTCGTGCGTGGATGCGGACTGGCGCTCCGGCAGCGTCATCATGGCACTGTGGGCAGCGCTGGGGCAGTACATGGTCGACCACGCGCTCGACACCATGATCGGCTGCGCCAGCATCGGGCTCGACGACCAGGGAGCGACGGCCGCGCGGCTGTGGCACCGGCTGTGCCGCACGCACCTGGTCGAGCAGCGCTGGCGCGTGGAGCCGCGCGTCGCGCTGCCGCTGGACAACGGGGCAGACGCCGATGCCGACAGCGATACAGCGCCTCCTGCCGCCCCGCCGCTCATCAAGGGCTATCTGCGCTGCGGCGCACGCCTGCTCGGCCCGCCCGCACTCGACGTGGCCTTCAACACCGCCGACCTGCCGCTGATGCTGCGCGTGGACGACGTGTCGCCGCGCTACCGCCAGCACTTCTTCGGCATGACCGCGTGAGCGCGGCGGCCCCACGCGCGCGGTCCAAGCGCGCGCTGCGCTCGGTGGTTGCCGCGCAGTTCTTCAGTTCGCTTGCCGACAACGCGCTGCTGATCGTCGCCATCGACCTGCTCATGCAGCGCCACGCGCCCGGCTGGATGACGCCAGCGCTGCGGCTGTTCTTCTATCTTTCCTACGTGCTGCTCGCCGCCTTCGCAGGCGCCGTGGCCGACGCGGCGCCGAAGGGCCGCGTGCTGATGGCCACCAACCTCATCAAGCTGGGCGGCTGCGCCCTGCTGCTGTGGCAGGTGCAGCCGCTGGTGGCCTACGCGCTGGTCGGCCTTGGCGCCGCGGCCTACTCGCCAGCCAAGTACGGCATCCTGCCCGAGCTGATTCCGCAAGAAGAACTGGTCGCCGCCAACGGCTGGATCGAGGCAGGCACGGTGCTGTCGATCCTGTTCGGCGTGGCGCTGGGCAGCACGCTGGTCGGCAAGGGCCTTGCCCTGCCCGCCATCGGCGCGGTGTACCTGCTGGCCGCCGCCTGCACGCTCGCGATTCCGCACAGCCCGGCACGCGACCGCGCGGCGCTGGCGCACCCGGGCCGGCTGTTGCGGGATTTCGGGGGCTCGCTGGCGCTGCTGTGGCGCGATGCCGATGCGCGCATCTCGCTGGCCGTTACCAGCCTTTTCTGGGCCGCGTCGGCCACGCTGCAGTTTCTGGTGCTGCGCTGGGCGGCCGAGCGGCTGGGGCTCACCCTGTCGCAGGGCGCGCTGCTGCAGATCGCGGTGGCCATCGGCATGGCGGCTGGCGCCGTCGCTGCCTCGCGCTGGTTCCCGCTCGGGCGTGCGTTGCGCGCGCTGCCGATCGGCATTGCGCTGGGCGCCGTGATATTGCTCATGACGCTGGTGACGCAGCCCGCCGTGGCCGCCGCGCTGCTGGTAGTGATCGGCACGCTCGCGGGCCTGCTGCTGGTGCCGATGAACGCGCTGCTACAAAGCCGCGGGCTGCTGTACATGCACCCGGGCCAGTCGATCGCGGTGCAGAACTTCAACGAGAGCCTGGCCTCGCTGGCGATGCTGGGGGTGTACGGCGCGCTGCTGTATTTCGATGCGCCGCTGCTGCCGACGCTTGCGGGCTTCGGCGGCTTCCTGGTGCTGGCCATGGGTGCGGCCCTCCTCTGGTCGCGCCGTCAGCAGCCGCAGGAGCGCTTCGGATACAGTCCCGCACCTAACCGCCTCTCGACCCGCAGCCAGAGTGAATCTCCGAAAATCCGCCAATAGCCTGGTCGTTCGTCTCCTCGTGATGGGTCTGGCGATGGCAGTCGTGGGCACCGCCGCCAGCTACATCCAGCTCACCCGCTTCCTGCGGGAAGACCTGACGAAATCAGTGGCGACGCAGCAGATGGCGCTGGCCGCCTACGTGGCCCGCGATGTCGACAACTACCTGGACGAACGGCTGTCGTTCCTGGAGCGCCTGGCTGGCACCCTGCCGCCGGAACTCCTGGCGCAGCCCGAGCAGCTGCATGCATGGCTGGCGGAACGCAACGCGCTGAGCGCCCTCTTCCCCCTTGGCCTGGTGGTCACCGATGTCACCGGCAAACGACTCGACGGGCGCGACAGCGCCGTACAGCTGGAAACGGGCGGTCCGGAATTCACAGCCGCATCCGCCGGGAAGCGCGCGGTAGGCCGCCCACGGTCCACGGCTTCTCAGCACTCGGCCCTGCCCATGGCCGCACCCATCCGCAACGGTGCCGGCCAGGTGGTCGCCGTACTGCTCGGCACGGCAGACCTCTCGGCCGATGGCCTGCTCGACCACCTGCAAGAGGGGCGCGTGGGCCAGGCCGGCGGCATCCTGGTGATCTCGCCGCGCGACCGCATCTTCGTCGCCTCGACGGACGTCTCGATGTCCCTCACGCCGACCCCGCCCGACGGCGTGAACCCGCTGCACGACCGGGCCATGGCGGGTTTCCGCGGCAGCGGGACGACACGCAACGCCAAGGGCATCGAAGAAATCTCCGCCATTGCCTCGGTGCCGAACAGCGGCTGGTTCGTGGTGGCGAGGCTGCCCGTGTCGGAAGCGCTGGCCCCGGTGTCGCGCATGCAGACCTTCATCCTGCAGCAACGCGCGCCCGCCGTGACGGCGGTGCTCGTCGTGATCGGCCTGATCATGGCGTGGCTGCTGCGGCCACTGCTGCGCGCCGCCGACCAGGCCGACCGCATGACCCGCGGCGAGCTCGCGCTGACGCCGCTGCAGGTGGTGCGCAATGACGAAATCGGGCACCTGACGCAAGCCTTCAACCGGCTGCTGGCCAAGCTGCTCGACAACCAGGAGGCGCTGGCGCGCCTGGCCCACCACGACACGCTGACAGGCTTGCCCAACCGCAAGTTGCTGGACGAGCGGCTGCAACAGGCGCTGGTCCATGCCAGGCAGCGCGCGCAGCAGGTAGCCGTGCTCTACCTCGACCTCGACGGGTTCAAGGACCTCAACGACACATTCGGCCACGAAGCGGGCGACAAGGCCCTCGGGGAAATCGCACACCGGCTGCGGGCCCTGGTGCGGCACACAGACACAGTGGCGCGCATCGGCGGCGACGAATTCGTGCTGCTGGCCACCGACTTCGAAGAGCCCGCGGAACAGGCCGCATTGACGCTGGCACGGCGATGCATCGACGCGATCGCCCAACCGCTGCAGCTGGAGCATTCAAGCATGGTCATTGGCGTGTCGATAGGCATCGCCCTGGGCAGCGGCAGCGAAACGCCGCAAGACCTGCTCGCCACGGCCGACAAGGCCATGTACCGGGCCAAGCAGGGCGGGCGCGGCAGCTACGCAATGATGTAGGCGACAGCAGGAGCCCTACGCCGGCATGTCGGTACGCGGCAGCCGCAGGTGCTTCTTCAGCGTCTCGAACACCTGCCGCGTGACCGGGTTCACCACATGGCTGCGCACGTAGAGGTAGTAAGCCAGGTCGGGTAGCCGCGGCATGCCGTCGCCCGCGCCCAGCACGCGCAAGCCCGCGTCGAGCTGCTCCACGCCGCGCGCCGTTACGCCCAGCCCCGCGCGCAATGCGGCCTTGATGCCGATCAGGCTCGACGAGGTGTAGCGCGGCGTCCAGGCCACGCCCGCCGCGTCGAGCGCCTCGTGGCCGATGCGGCGGAAGATGCTGGGCCCGTCGGCCATGATGAGCGGCACCGGCTTCGTCGGGTCGTGCACGTAGCTCGCGGCGCACAGCCACACGGTGGGCGAAGTGCGCAGCACCACGCCTTCGAACTGCGACTGCTCGTCGGCGCGGTTGGAGATGATCATGTCGACCTCGCCGCTCTTGAGCGATGTCATGAGATAGGGGCTGCGGCCGATGTGGATGTCGAGCTGCAGCAGCGGCGAGGTGCGCGCCACCTCGGTCAGCAGCAACGGCAGCATGGTCTCGGCCACGTCGTGCGGCGCACCGATGCGCAGGTTGCCTTCGAGCTGCCCCTGCCGCAGGCTGCGCAGCGCCTCGTCGTTCAGAGCCAGCATGTGATGCGCGTAGGTGAGCAGCCGTTCGCCGTGCTCCGTGAGCCGCTTCTGCCGTCCCTGCTTGGCGAACAGCGGATGGCCGATCTGCTCCTCCAGCCGCTGCATCTGCTGCGTGATGGCCGACTGCGTGCGCCCCAGGTGCACGGCCGCCGCCGCAAAGCTGTTGAGGCTGACGACGGCCGCAAAAGAACGCAGCAGTTCGAGATCGAGCGTGGGCATACATTAATTTTATTGATGTGTTTCCTGCTCTGCTTGGATTGTTGCGTCACGCCCCCGTCACTACAGTGAATGCACACCAAACAGGCAACCCCACTGGAGAAACTGCATGAGCACCCCTTCCGAGCAACGCCGCCAGGCCGTCGAGGCGTCCATCGCCGACATGAAGAAAGCCATCGGCGGCGCTGAAGCCACCCGCGAAAAACTCGACGTGGTGCTCGATTCGCTGCAAGACCTGGCCGCGCACACCGAATACTGGGGCGCCGCCGACTTCCCGCCGCCCGAGGCCGGCGAGCACCAGGCCCGCTACCTGATCGCCGAAGACCCGGACCAGAGCTACGCGCTGTACCTGAACGTGATGCGCCCGGGCAAGAAGATCGTGCCGCACAACCACACGACCTGGGCCTGCATCGCGGCCGTGGAGGGCACCGAGCACAACCGCGTGTACGAGCGCACCGACGACGGCAACGTGCCGGGCGTGGGCAAGCTGAAGCAGACCGAACTGGTCGTCGTCGCGCCGGGCAAGGGCATCGCGCTGATGCCTGAAGACATCCATTCGGTCGAGATCCAGGGCGAGCAGGTCATTCGCCACCTTCACATGTACGGCCGCGCACTCGAAACGCTGAACCAGCGCACCGCCTACGACCTGGCAGCAGGCACGTACCAGACCATGGGCATCGGCGTGCAGACGCGCCGCTAAGCGCTCCCTTCCCGGCCTTCCTTTTCCTCATGCGGGCCGCGCGCTGCGGCCTCGCAGGACTTCGTTCGTCCCAACGACTTGCTCTCATGACCTCCTTCATCGACCCGAAGACCCTCAAATCCTGGCTGCACGACGGCGGCGAGATCGCGCTGCTCGACGTGCGCGAGCACGGCCAGTACGGCGAGGCGCATCTGTTCTACGGCATTCCCCTGCCCTTCAGCCGGCTGGAAATCGATGCGCCGCGCCTCGTGCCGCGCCGCGGCGTGCGGGTGGTGGTGTACGACGAAGGCGATGCCGACGTGGCCGAACGCGCCGCCGCGCGGCTGGCCGTGCTGGGCTACACCGACGTGCACGTGCTGCAAGGCGGCGCCCGCGCATGGAAGGCCGCGGGCTACGTGCTGTTCGCGGGCGTCAACCTGCCTTCGAAGACTTTCGGCGAACTGGCCGAAGAGGTCTATCACACGCCCCGCGTCAGCGCCGACCAGCTCGCCGAGATGCTGGCGCGCAAGGACAAGGTCGTGGTGCTCGACGGCCGCCCCGTCAGCGAGTTCCACAAGATGAACATCCCCAGCGCCACCTGCTGCCCCAACGGTGAGCTGGCCTACCGCGTGCGCCAGCTGGTGCCCGACACCACCACGCCCATCGTCATCAATTGCGCGGGCCGCACGCGCAGCATCATCGGCGCGCAGACGCTCATCAACCTCGGGCTGCCCAACCCCGTCTATGCGCTGGAGAACGGCACGCAGGGCTGGTACCTGGGCGACCACACGCTGGAGCATGGCGGCACGCGGCGCTATGCGGACGACAGCGGCAACACCGACCTGCGCCCCGCCGCGAAAGCGTTGGCCGCCCGCTTCGACGTGCCGGCGGTGAATGCGCAGACCGTGCAGCAATGGGCCGCCGACACGAGCCGCAGCCTGTTCCTGTGCGACGTACGCACGCCGGAAGAATTCGCGGCCGGCAGCCTGCCCGGCGCGCAGCACACGCCCGGCGGCCAACTGATGCAGGCAGGCGACCAGTACTTCGGCGTGCGCGGTGCCCGGCTCGTGCTGTTCGACAACGACGGCGTGCGCGCACCGACCATCGCGAGCTGGCTGCGGCAGATGGGGCATGACGCGAGCGTGCTCGAGGGCGGGCTGGCGAGTGGCCTCTCGCTCGCACCCGCTGCGGCGCCGGGCGCAGCCGCACTGGCCACCATCGATGCGCAAGACCTCGCTGCACGAATCGAGCGCAACGAGGTGGCGGTGATCGATCTGCGCGGCAGCATGCAGTTTCGCGCCGGCCATATCCCGCAGGCGCGCTGGTCGATTCGCCCTCGCCTCGCGGCCGACGTGAAGAGCGAGACCCGCCAGCTCGTGCTGGTCGCCGACGATGCCGCGCTTGCGGCATGGGCTGCCGCCTCCGAACTCGCAGGCCACTCGCCCGCGCCGCTGCTGCTGGCCGGTGGCATGGCCGCATGGCGCGCCGCAGGACTGCCCGTCGAGGCCACGCCCGCGCTGCCCGCCGACAGCGACTGCATCGACTACCTGTTCTTCGTGCACGACCGGCACGACGGCAACAAGGAAGCCGCGCGCCGCTACCTCGCATGGGAGACCGGCCTCGTCGCGCAGCTCGACGCGCAGGAGCGGGCCGCCTTCCGCCTTCCCACCGCCGCATCGCACCCCTGAGCCCGGCTTTCGCTTTCTGTTCGTCCTTGTCCGTTCCTATTCCAGGAGTTCCGTCATGTCGTTCGCCAGCCGCATCCCGCACCTTGCCCGTTTTGCCGTCGCCGCCGCATGGCTCGCGGCGCTCGTCTTGCAGCCAGCCACAGCCGAACCGCTCGCGCCGCGCAACGGCTATCCGTCGCAGACGGTGAAGTTCATCTCGCCCTTCCCGCCCGGCGGCGGCAACGATGCAACCGCGCGCCTCGTGACCACGCGCCTGCCGGAAATCATGGGACAGGCGGCAGTGGTCGACAACCGCGGCGGCGCGGGCGGCAACATCGGCGCCAAGGCCGTGGCCGACGCCAAGCCCGACGGCTACACCGTGCTCACCTCGCAGGTGTCGATCATGGCCGTGAACCCCACGCTGTATGCGGCGCCCGGCTTCGACCCGATCAAGAACTTCATTCCCATCACGCAGATCAACGCCGCGCCGCTCGCGTTGGTGGTGGATGCCAACTCGCCGCTCAAGACTTTCGCCGACCTCGCCACCAAGGCCAAGGCCAGCCCCGGCAAGGTGACGTATGCAACGCCCGGCAACGGCACGCTGTCGCACCTTGTTGGCGTGGTGCTGTCGAAGGACGATGGCATCGCCATGACGCACGTTCCCTACAAGGGTGCCGGCCCCGCACTCACAGACCTGCTCGGCGGACAGGTCGACGTGCTCGTGACCTCGACATCTTCGGTCGCGGGCCTGGTGCAGAACGGCAAGCTGCGCGTGCTGGCCGTGACCAGCCCGCGCCGCATCGGCGTCTTCAAGAATGCACCGACGCTCGAGGAGCTGGGCTACGCCGGTGCGCGCTTCGAAGACTGGTACGGCTTCTTCGCACCGGCCGGCACACCGCCCGAGCGCGTGGCCTATCTGAACGAAGCCATCGTGCGCACGCTGCGCATGCCTGAGGTGACCAAGCTCGTGAACGACGGTGGCAGTGAAGTGGTGGCCAATTCGCCCGAAGCCTTCGCCGCGCAGCTGCGCCAGGACATCGACCGCTGGTCGCGCATCGTCAAACTTTCCGGTGCGAAGGCAGATTGACGCACCATCGAGGCTTGGCCAACGCTTGAACACCATGTCCAACTCGCACAAAGACTCCCCCGGACTCTCCCTCGACACCCGGCTCACGCGCACCGGCAAGGCACCTTCCTATGCCGGCGGCGCGCCCGTCAACACACCGCTGGTGCGCGCGAGCACCGTGCTGTTCGACAGCGTGGGTGCGATGCGCGACGCACGCGCGCGGCGCGACGACGAACGCATCTTCAGCTACGGCGCACGCGGCACACCGACCACCTTTGCGCTAGAAGATGCAGTGAGCGAACTCGAAGGCGCCTACCGCACGCGGCTCTTTCCGACCGGCCTCGCGGCCATCGGCATGCTGCTGCTGTCGTACCTGAAGCCGGGCGACCATGTGCTGATGTCGGACAGCGTGTACGAGCCCACGCGCAACCTCGTGCATTCGTTCCTGGAGCCGTACGGCATTCGCAGCTCGTTCTTCGCGGCGGACGGCAGTGGCATCGAGGAACTGTTCGAGCCCAACACGCGGCTGGTGTACGCGGAGTGCCCTGGCTCGCTGGTCTACGAAATGTGCGACCTGCCGAAGCTCGCGGAGCTGACGCACGCGCGCGGCGCGCTGCTCGCGGCGGACAACACCTGGGGCTCGGGCTGCCAGTACCGGCCGCTGGCGCTGGGCGCCGACATCTCGACGATGGCCGCCACCAAGTACCTCTCGGGCCACTCGGATGTGATGATGGGCACAGTCGCCACGACCGAAGCTGCGTGGCGGCCGCTGAACGAGCGCTGCGACGCATTCGGCATGACCGTGAGCCCCGACGACGCCTGGCTGGTGCTGCGCGGCATGCGCACGCTGTCGGCTAGGCTGCAGATGCACGAGCGGCATGCGCTGGAAGTGGCGCATTGGCTTCAGAAGCGGCCTGAAGTGGCCACTGTGTTCTGCCCTGCCTTGCCGCAGCATCCGGGACACGCTATCTGGAAGCGTGATTGCAGCGGGACGAATGGGCTGCTGTCCATCGAGCTGCAGCCCGGCATCGAGAGCGCCGCGGTCGAGCGTTTTGTCGATGCGCTCAAGCTGTTCGGGCGTGGCTCATCGTGGGGCGGCTATGAAAGCCTGGTAGCCTGGACCAACATGCGCGCGGCGCGCAGCGTGACGGATTGGAGCAAGCGCGGGGCGGTTGTGCGGTTGCACATCGGGTTGGAGGCGCCGGAAGATCTGACGGCGGATCTGGGGCGTGGGTTCGATGCGATGAGTGCAGCTGCCTGAAGACTGATGCCGGACGGCACGCCACGGCAACGGCTTCGCTAGCAGCAGTATTGATGGAGAGGCTTTTTCTGCGGTTGCCCCGGCACTGGTCTGGCGAGCGGTTCCGAATAGAAGACCCCTCTGTCCTTCAACCCATAAACCCGAACCTCGCTGCCCGCGCTTTCGGTGAGGGACCAGCAGCTTTTCCAGAGATAGAACTTGCCGTCCTTATATGAAAGAAGCGGTGGCTTGCCCTTCAGCGTTGATGCGGGCTCCACCGTCGAGACTCCCTCGATCTTTTGGAACGTGCCCGAGATGATCCAGTCGGCTGCTTTCTGGGCACACATCTGCTGCTCCATCAATGATGCAGACGCATCACACGGATTCGGAATTTCACATGCAGGGGGCGGCGGCGCGACGGACAACGCCCACGCGCTCGGTAGCAGGAGAGTGCAACACCCAAGAACGACAACGGCAGGCCAGAGCTTTTTCATTGCATGCCCTCGCGCTTCGGCCGCAGTGTGAGGATCATCTTGGGTGGCACCTTGCCATCGACATCCAGCGGCAGGCGTTCTGTCTTCGTGATGCCAACGGAGGCCGCCTTGTCCCAATCCACGAAGCCGCTCGACTTCGTGATCGTCTGCCCGACGATGGTGCCATCGGGGGCCAGCGCGAGCTCGAACTCCACCGCCGGGTTGCCCGGAATGGTTTCGGGATCCGCATAGATGATGTTCTGCCGGATGGCCGCCGCAATCCTGCCGGCCCAACCGCCCATGGGTGGTCGCGGCGCGCTGAGAACGAAGTTCATGGGAACCGCGCTCCACATGACGCCTGGACGGCCACCCATCTGGCCCGGCTCGAAGCGCAGGCATTTCGTGTAGTTGCGCGCAGCCTCGTCCAGCAATGGAAAACCACTCGACCTGGCAAGTTCCACCTGGGCAACATGGCCGGAAACATCGACCAGCGCCCGCATTTCCACCCGCCCCTGCTGCTCCTTGCGCCTCGACTCAGCCGGATAGCTCGGCTTACATTCGTTGAGGTCGCTGATGAGCCGGGGTGGCACGGGTGGGCCGATGGACGTCTTGTCGTCGGCAGCCTTGGGATGCTCCGCGCATGCAGCCAGCAGCGCCACGCATGAAATCAATGCTCCCGCACGCATTGCAAAGCGGAAGGCGCTGCGCCCCACTCCCTCGTTGTGTACTTCTCTCTGGACCATCACTCCGCTCCACTCGTTGGTGACGCAGGAGTCCACGGTGCGGAGGCGTCCGGGAAGAAAGATCATCAGCGCCATTGCGCCAGCGTCTGCCGCACCTCTTCGTCGCTGGGCGCCTCGAACGATTCGTACCAGGCACCGACGGCGAAGAAGGGCTCTGGCGTGTGCAGGCACACCACCTCGTCGGCATGGGTCATGGCGGGGCTCATGCTGCCGATGCCGGTCAGCGCTGACGGGTCGGCCGGTGTCTGCAGCGCATGGCACGCGAACGCACTGCCCAGGGGTACGGTCACGATGACCGAGACCGCACCAAGTGCCCTTGCAGCAATCACCGCTGCGCGCATCGACAAGCCGGTTGCGAGTCCATCGTCGACCAGCAGAGCCGTCATGCCATGCAGGTCGAGCGGCGCGCGATCGCCCCGGTATTCGCGCTCGCGCCGCTGCAGTTCGCGCTGCTCCCGTTTCAATGTGCGCGCCATACCAGGCGCTTCTTCGCCCGTCACGCGAATGCCGCCGACTGCAATGGCGCCGGCGGCGTATTCCTCATGGCCGGGCAGGCCTAGTTTGCGCACGATCAGCACGTCGAGCGGCAGGTGCAGCGCGCGTGCCACTTCGGCACCTACTGGCACGCCACCTCGCGGCAGTGCGAGCACGATGCAGCGCTGTGCATCGCGGTACTGGCTCAGCAATAACGCAAGTTGCCGGCCGGCATCGGAGCGATCCTTGAACATCGCATCCCTCTTCGTTCGCGCTTCATTCGCGGCTGCCCGGCGCGTGGGCGTCGCTGCTTTCAAGAACGGTCTCGGACCGCATCCCCGCGCCGCCACCACCGCCGCCGCCTTTGGCACCACCGCCTCGTCCACCGCCGGCCCCTTCGCCACGATCACCACGCGCAGGCGTGCCTTTCGCCCGCACGGGGCCCTGCCTGGGAATGCCCAGTTCTGCAGGGACTGGATCGAGGTCGAGCACGTCGCGGATGAAAGTGCGCAGCGCCACGACCAGCTCTGCCGTCTCGACAGTGCGGCCCGCGACCATGTCATTGGCCGCCTTGGCGGCGAGGCGCACGTGCGTCTCGGTGCCCAGCAGGATCACGTCGGAGAGCGCGGCTTCCACTGCATCGCGGATGCGGCGACGGCGGTCCGATGCGGACACGTCTGCATGAGCAGCCGCATCCTCTGCCGCCGCAGCCCCTGCCCGTTGCCGAAGCTCACGCAGATGACTGGGGTCAACGGCAAGGTCGCCGGTGAACGAACCGCCCAGCACCTTGTGGGCCGCAATGAGCGTCTTCAGCCGCTCGTTGATCTGCCGGTTCTGGCGCTCGCGACGCTGCTGCACGCTGTGCATCACGAGCAGGCGTATGCCGACCGCCACGACAGACACCAGCACCAGGCCCATCAGGGTCGTGAGCAGGCCTTGCCAGGAACTGAAATCGAGCACGTTGCGCATGGAGGACGGTCCTTGTGTCGAGGGCGACAGCACGCCCTCGTCGCCATGCGCCATTGTGCGACCAGTGCGCAAGCATGGCCGCGATCAGGCACTACGCATTCAGCCGCAGGCGCTCTTCCCCGCGGGCGAGGCGCGCAGCCGGTTCAGAAAGGTCAGCTGCACCTTCGCCGTTTCGCTGCCCTGCACCGCCGCGCGGCGCATCCACATGCCCGCTTCGCAGCGGTCGGCCTTCACGGCCGTGCCGTAGAGCGCGGGGCCGGTCATCAGCACCATGCCGAGCATCTCCTGCGCCTCGGCATGGCCTTCGTTGGCCGCCTGGCGCAGTTGTTCGAGCATCGAGCGGTAGTCGCGCGCGGCCTGTGCCTCCAGCGCGAGCTGGAAGCGCTGCTCGGCCTGCAATTGCGTGCCGGCGTCCAGCGGACTGGCCGCGCAGAGCGCGGCCGCCAGGAGCAGCGCTGCCGAGAGCAAGACCCGCCAGCGCAACGACAGGCCGGCAAGCTGGTTGAATTCGGGTTGCATCGATGTTCTCCACGATTGACATGGAAGACATCGTCGCGCCGCCGCGCCAAAGAAAGAAGCTGGAATTGACACAGGCCGCCTCAGTCGGCGCCTGAGCCCAATGACGGCTCGATGCGGCAACTCCTGCAACGGCCCCGGCGTGTCGGCCTGGCGGCGCTCAGCGTGCCCGCGCTCGCGTCAGCAGGTAGTTCTGGTGCACCACGTTGTCGACGTAGTACGGCTCGGCAAGCGCATCGAACTCGGACCGCAGTGCCGCCAGCTTCTGCGGATCGCCGGCGAGACCTTCCACGAGCTTGCGCATCGGGCCGACCGAGCGCTCGAGGAACAAGCGGAAGTGCTCGATGCTCAGGGCCGGAAATTGCATGGTGCCGCGCCCGAAGAACGGCGCCTCGAAGTGCGACCCCAGGCGCTCCGCGACGATGCCCGGGTTGCCCCATTGCGGCGGCGGCGACGCGCCGGCCGGAGGGGGCGGCGAGTTGCGCCCGATGAAGGCGAACATGCGCCCCACGAAATCCTCCGGCGGCCATGTGGCGAAGGCGATGCGGCCGCCGGGTTTCAGCACGCGGCGCATCTCGGCCACGGCAACTTCCGGACGCGGCGCGAACATGTGGCCGAACTGGCTCAGCACCACGTCGAAGGAGGCATCGGCGTACGGCAGGTTCTCGGCATCGCCTTCGGTCCAGGTGATGTCCCCATGCCCGGAGACGCCGGCGTTGTCGCGCGCGGCTTCGAGCAGCTCGGGCGTCAGGTCGAGCCCCGTGACGCGTGCGCCCCGGCGCGCCGCCGTGATGGCCACCACGCCCGTTCCGGTGCCGACGTCCAGCACCGCCTCGCCCTGCGCTACCTGCGCGAACCTGACGAGATGCCCAGCCACCGGGGTCGTGAACATGGCGGTCGGCGCAAAGGTCGACCACATCTCGCGCTGGCGGCCCTTGAACTCTGCAAACGGATCCTGGGACATATCGCCCTCCATGCCAGACATGGACGGGACTCTAGGCTCCGGGAACCGGCCCGTACATCCCTAGAGACGGGGCTTCGATCGGAAAGACCTGTAACGCAATGCCGCGCCAGGCTCAGCAGCAGCGCCCCTTGCCCGCCCCATAGCGCGCCTCCAGCCGCTCGCGGAAGAAGGCCTCGTAGCTCATCGGCGGCCGGTCGGGGTGGGTGGCCGCCATGTGCGTCAGGTAGGCGTCGTAGTCGGGCAGCCCGACCATGAGCCGCAGCGACTGCTTGAGCGAGCGCGCAAAGTAGCGCCCGGCTTCCGGCAATGCGAGGCCCATGGCGTCAGTGGGCAGCCGTTGCGGCTGCCGCGCCCACGGGCTCGAACGGCGTCTCTTTGGTGGTCGGCCGGTTGGCCGCGCGCGCCGCGAGGCAGGCCTTGATGCTGTACACCAGCACGCTCAGCACCACGAAGATGAAGAGCGCGCACAGCGCCGCGTCGAGACGGTCGTTGAACACGATGCGCGACATGGCTTCGGGCGTCTTGGCCGGCGCCACCAGCACGCCGTTGGCGATGCCTTCGGTGTACTTCGCGGCGTGCGAGAGAAAACCGATCTTCGGGTCGGCCGAGAAGATCTTCTGCCAGCCGGCCGTGAGCGTGCACGCCAGCAGCCATGCTGCCGGCGCAATGGCCACCCACGCATAGCGCTCGCGCTTCATGCGGAACAGCACGACCACGCCCAGCATCAGCGCCACGGCGGCCAGCATCTGGTTGGAGATGCCGAACAGCGGCCACAGTGTGTTGATGCCGCCCAGCGGATCGACCACGCCCTGGTACAGGAAGTAGCCCCAGGCCGAAACGCACAGCGCCGTGGCAACGAGGTTGGCCGGCAGCGAATCGGTGCGCTTGAGCGCGGGCACGAAGCTGCCCAGCAGGTCTTGCAGCATGAAGCGGCCCGCGCGGGTGCCGGCATCCACAGCCGTAAGGATGAACAGCGCCTCGAACAGAATCGCGAAGTGGTACCAGAAGGCCATCATGGCTTGCCCGCCGATCACCTGGTGGAGGATGTGGGCCATGCCCACGGCCAGCGTCGGTGCGCCGCCTGCGCGGCCGAGGATGGTGGTTTCGCCAACGTCCTTCGCGGTCTGCACCAGCATCTCGGGCGTGATCACGAAGCCCCAGCTCGACACCGTGGCAGCCACCTGCTGCGCGGTCGTGCCGACCAGCGCGCCGGGGCTGTTCATCGCAAAGTAAATGCCCGGCTCGATGCA
Source organism: Variovorax sp. YR634 (assembly GCF_900106655.1). Lineage (NCBI taxonomy): Bacteria > Pseudomonadati > Pseudomonadota > Betaproteobacteria > Burkholderiales > Comamonadaceae > Variovorax > Variovorax sp. YR634. The sequence continues at coordinate 18,055 of NZ_FNOL01000019.1, read as the reverse complement.
CGAGGCCGCAACCAGCGCCATCACCGCAACGAACGATTCGGCCAGCATGCCGCCGTAGCCGATGAAGCGCGCGTGGCGCTCGTTGTCGAGCATCTTGGGCGTGGTGCCCGAGGAGATCAGCGCATGAAAGCCCGACACCGCGCCGCAGGCGATGGTGATGAAGAGAAACGGGAACAGGCTGCCCGACCACACCGGGCCGTTGCCCTGCGCGAACTGCGTGATGGACGGCATCTGCAGCGTGGGCATCACGAACACGATGCCGATGGCCAGCGCGATGATCGTGCCGATCTTCAAGAAGGTCGACAGGTAGTCACGCGGCGCCAGCAGCAGCCACACAGGCAGGCTCGCGGCGATGAAGCCGTAGCCCACCAGCATCCACGTGAGCGCCTTGCCGTCGAAGGTGAAGAGCGGCGCCCATTCGGGGTTCTGGCTCACGGCCTGGCCGCCGAAGATGGCGAGCATCAGCAGCACGAAGCCGATCAGCGACACCTCGCCGATGCGCCCCGGTCGGATGTAGCGCAGGTACACGCCCATGAACAGCGCCACCGGAATCGTCGCAGCCACCGTGAAGGTGCCCCACGGCGATTCGGCCAGCGCCTTCACCACGATCAGCGCCAGCACCGCGAGGATGATGATCATGATCATGAAGGTGCCGAACAGCGCGATCATGCCGGGCACCACGCCCATCTCCTGCTTGACTAGGTCGCCCAGCGAGCGGCCGTCGCGCCGCGTGGAGATGAAGAGAATGATGAAGTCCTGCACCGCACCGGCGAACACCACGCCGGCCAGGATCCACAGCAGGCCGGGCAGGTAGCCCATCTGCGCGGCGAGCACCGGGCCCACCAAGGGGCCGGCACCCGCGATGGCCGCGAAGTGATGGCCGAACAGCACGTTCTTGTCGGTCGGCACGTAGTCGAGGCCGTCGTTGTGGCGGTGCGCCGGCGTCTTGCGGTTGCCGTCCAGGCCCAGCACCTTGTCGGCGATGAAGAGGCTGTAGTAGCGGTAGGCGATCAGGTAGGTGCAGATCGCGGCGGCCACCACCCAGAGGGCGTTGACGCTTTCGCCTCGGGTCAGGGCCACGGTGCCTAGCGCGAAAGCGCCGACCACGGCCACGACCAGCCACACCAGATGGCGTCGGATGCTGTGCATGCGGATGTCTCCTCGTTATTGACCCGAGGAGTTTTGCCGGGCTGCGGCGCGGGCGCATCCGTCGGACTGCGCAGGGCGGGCGCGTGGCTTTGCGTAATGGAAAACCCGGATACGGCAAGCGCCGGGCCGCTGTGCAATGCCTGCGGGCCTACATGCATGAACCGGACCACGCGCGAAGATCGAGCCCGTCATCAGGGAGCGAAAAGATAGAAGCCATGGACACACAACCACGCTGCTGCATCGCAGGTGGCGGTCCTGCCGGCATGGTGCTGGGCCTTCTGCTGGCCCGGGCCGGCGTGCCCGTCGTCGTGCTGGAAAAGCATCTCGACTTTCTGCGCGACTTTCGCGGCGACACGGTGCACCCGTCCACGCTGGAGATATTGCACGAGCTGGGCCTGCTCGAAGCCTTTTTGCAGCGCCCGCACGACCGCATCGAGGAACTGCGCGCCACCATAGAAGGCCGCAGCATCCCAGTGGCCGACTTCACGCACCTGCCTGCGCACAGCAGGTTTCTCGTGCTGATGCCGCAGTGGGAGTTTCTGGACTTCATGTGCGACGAGGCCCGGCGCTACCCGGGCTTCGAACTGTGGACAGATGCCGAGGCCATCGGCCTGCTGCAAGACAAGGGCCGAGTCAACGGCGTGAAGGTGCGGCGAGGCCGCCGCGCGGGCCAGCCGCAAGATGTCGAGCTGCACGCCTCGCTGGTGGTGGCGGCCGACGGGCGGCACTCCGCGCTGCGCGATGCCGCCGCGCTGCCGCACATCAGCTATGGCGCGCCCATCGACGTGCTGTGGATGGCCATTCCCCGGCAGGCCGGTGACCCATCGGCCACCGCGGGCCACGTCGCGGGGGGGCGTTTTCTGGTGACGCTGAACCGCGGCGACTACTGGCAATGCGCCTTCGTGATACCCAAGGGCGGCCACGATGCGCTGCAGGCCCGGGGCATCGGGGCATTCCATGAAGCGATCGGCAAGATCGCGCCCTTTCTCGCCGCGCGGCTGCCTGAGGCGCTGCCCGATTGGGACGCGGTGAAGCTGCTCGAAGTGACGGTCGACCGCCTCGAGGCCTGGTCATGCCGCGGGCTGCTGTGCATCGGCGACGCCGCGCATGCGATGTCGCCGGTGGGCGGCGTCGGCATCAACCTCGCCGTGCAGGACGCCGTGGCTGCCGCGAACCTGCTGGCCACTGCGCTGGCCGGCACAGCGACCGAGAAGGAGATCGACACCCTGCTGCCCCAGCTGCAGCGCCGCAGGGAATGGCCCGTGCGCGTGACGCAGGCCGTGCAGCGCCTCATACAAGACCGAGTGCTGATGCCAGTGCTCCACGGCGAGCTGACGGCCACGGTTGGGCACGTGCCCTGGCCGCTGCGGCTGCTCGCACGCTGGCCGCTCCTACGCAGGCTCCCGGCGCGGGCCGTGGGAATGGGCGTGCGGCCCGAGCACGTAACTTCGCCGCGCACAAAATGAAAAAGCTGGCATTTCGTTACACAGCCGAGGTCTGGCGAGGCCGCCAGAGAGGCCTTCGAGAGAGGGCCCTGTTGTAGACTGCGAGGTTTTTCGAAGAGGTGCGTTCAAGCGCGTTCAGGAGGTTATGGGGCAAGTTTCAAGGCGCACAGGTTTCAACGGCTCGGCGCTCATTCGCTTGCTTTCACGACTGACCGACATCGACGCTCGCGAACCCGCGCAACCCACCGCTGACCGGTTGAGCCAGTGGTTCGGCTGGACCGATGCCATCTCGCTGTCCGCAGCGCTCGATGGCGCACCGGCAACCACGCAGGCCAGCACGCGCGCTCCCCGCAACACCGAAGAAAGCGAATGCCAACGCGTGCGAACCGCGCTGGCAAACGCCATCGTCGAAGACACCACCTTCGGCACCAGCAAGGACGCAACGCCCGACTTCACCCCCTATCGCCGACGCTACCTCGCCCGGCAACAAGCGATGGAAGCAGGCGTCGGCTCTTTGCGCAGCCGGCTGCGCTCGGCGCTGGCGGCAAAGTCGCCGTCCATGGCCCGGCTCGCGTCCGTGGACGTGGTCATGGCGCAGGTGCTGGAGGCGCGAGAGCACAGCCTGCTGTCGGCCGTGCCGGGCATCCTCGAAAAGCACTTCGAGCGCCTGCGCAAGGCCGGCCAGGCACCCGACGTGCCGGACCTGCCGGACGGCGAACCAGAGACAGATAAAGACAACAGTGCCCAGCCCGACGAAGCGTGGCTGGCCGTGTTCCGCAAGGACGCCCAGGACGTGCTGCTCGCCGAACTGGACTTTCGATTTCAACCGGTCGAAGGGCTGCTCGAAGCCCTTCGCACCCAGGCCACCAGAACTACATGACCCGATTCCTTCAATACGCTGTCTTTGTCGCAGGCCTGGCCGTCGTTGGCTGGGTGGGCGCCGGATACATCGGCACGAACCCGCTGGCGCTGGCCGTTACCGTGATCGTCGGCGCGTTCTACATCATGGGCGCGCTGGAGCTGCACCGCTTTCAGCAGGCCACGGCCACGCTGACGCACGCCGTGGCAGAGCTCTCTTCCCCGCCCGAGAGCCTCGGCACATGGCTCGGCCAGCTGCACCCTTCGCTACAGAACGCCGTGCGCCTGCGTATCGAGGGCGAGCGCGTCGGCCTGCCCGGCCCGGCGATGACGCCCTACCTTGCAGGCTTCCTCGTGTTGCTTGGCATGCTCGGCACCTTCGTGGGCATGGTGGTCACGCTCAAGGGCACCGGCCTGGCGCTGGAAAGCTCGACCGACCTGCAGACCATTCGCGACTCGCTCTCCGCCCCCGTAAAGGGCCTCGGGCTGGCCTTCGGCACCTCGGTGGCCGGCGTGGCCGCTTCGGCCATGCTGGGCCTTGCCTCGGCACTGAGCCGGCGCGAGCGGCTGCAGGCCGGTCAGATGCTCGACACGAAGATCGCGACCGTGCTGCGCGTCTTCTCGCTCAGCCATCAGCGTGAAGAGTCGTTCAAGCTGCTGCAGCAACAGGCCCACGCCATGCCCGAGCTGGTCGGCCAGCTGCAGGCCATGATGCATGCGATGGAGCGGCAGACCCAGGCGCTGAACGAACGCCTCGTCAGCAGCCAGGACCACTTCCACAGCAAGGCCGAAGCCGTGTACGGCAGCCTCGCCACTTCCGTCGACCAGTCGCTGAAGCAGAGCCTGACCGAAAGCGCACGCGTCGCCAGCGCGGCGATACAGCCTGTCGTCGAGGCCACCATGGCCGGCATCGCACGCGAAACCGCCACGCTGCACGACACCATTTCGCAAACCGTGCAGCAGCAGCTCGATGGCCTCTCGAGCCGCTTCGAGGCCACCACCACCCGCGTGGCAGACACCTGGAAGACCGCGCTCGCCGAACACCAGCGCACAACCGAGGCGCTGTCGCAAGACCTGCGCGGCTCGCACGATCATTTCGCGCAGACCTTCGAGCAACGCTCGGCCGCGCTGGTAGACAGCGTTTCCACCCGCCTCGAAGGCGCTGTGAGCAGCGTGTCGGACACCTGGGGCAGCGCGCTCGCGCAGCACCAGCGCGTCAGCGAGAAACTCTCGGGCGATTCGCACCAGGCCCTGTCGGCAGCCGCGGCCACCTTCGAGCAGCATTCCGCCTCGCTACTGAGCACCGTGGACCAGGCGCACACAAAGCTGCAAACCGAAATGGCATCGCGCGACGAACAGCGCCTCTCGGCTTGGACGCAATCGCTGACAGCCATGGCCGCGTCGCTCCAAGACCAATGGCAACAAGCCGGCGCGCACAGCGCGAGCCAGCAGCAACAGCTGCTCGACACCATGGCGCAGACCGCGCGCGAAATGTCCGCACAGACGGAAGCGCATGCGAAGAGCACTGTCGCAGAGATCGCACAACTACTGCAAGCCGCAGCCGAAGCACCGCAGGCCGCGGCCGAAGTGATGTCCCAGATGGCATCGCGCGACGAGCAGCGCCTCTTGGCATGGACGCAATCGCTCACGGCCATGGCCGCATCGCTGCAACAGGAATGGCAACAGGTCAACGCACACAACGCAAGCCAGCAGCAGCAGCTCTTCGACACAGTGGCGCAGACCGCACGCGACATGACGGCACAGACCGAGGCGCATGCGAAGAACACCGTGGCCGAAATCGCGCAGCTCCTGCAAGCTGCCGCCGAAGCACCCCGTGCCGCAGCCGAAGTGGTGACCGAGTTGCGCCAGAAGCTCGCCGACAGCATGACGCGCGACAACGCAATGCTGGAGGAACGCAGCCGCATCCTCGAAACGCTGGCCACCCTGCTCGATGCAGTGAACCACGCCTCCACCGAACAGCGCACGGCCATCGACACGCTGGTGTCCGCATCGGCGGACCTGCTGGAGCGCGTCGGCAGCCGCTTCACTGAAAAGGCCGATGCGGAGTCCGAGAAGATGGCCGCCGTTGCCGCGCAGATCACCGGCAGCGCCGTCGAAGTGGCCAGCCTGGGTGAAGCCTTCGGCCTCGCAGTGCAGATGTTCAGCCAGTCGAACGACAAGCTTGTGGGCCACCTGCAGCGCATCGAAGGCGCGCTGGGCAAATCCATTGCGCGCAGCGATGAACAGTTGGCCTACTACGTGGCGCAGGCCCGTGAAGTGATCGACCTGAGCATCATGTCGCAGAAGCAGATCGTCGAAGACATGCAGCAGATCGCCAGCAGGCAGCAGCAAGCGCCGGTGGATAGCGAAGCATGATGCGCGAAGAGCTCGACGCCAGCTTCGACGAGCCGGGCGTGCCGGTATGGGCGGTGTTCGGCGACCTGATGGCCGGCCTGCTCGGGGCCTTTGTGCTCATCCTGGTGTGCGCGCTGGGCATGCAGCTGGAGCTTGCGTCGAAGCTGGAAACTGAAGTCAAGCAACGGCAGGCCGAGGCCAAGCGCCTGCAGACGCTCGAACAGGCCCTTGCAGGGCCGCTCGCGGCCGGCCGCGTGACGCTGGCCAACGGACGCATCGGCATCAACGGCAGCGTGCTGTTTGCCTTCAACTCCGCGGAGCTGCAGCCCGAAGGCCGGCAACTGCTGAAGAGCCTGGCCGCACCGCTGACCGCGTACCTCAAGTCGCGCGACGAGATCCTGATGGTGAGCGGCTTCACCGACGACCGGCAGATGCGCGACAACGCGCGTCAGTTTGCGGACAACTGGGAGCTGTCGGCCCAGCGGGCCCTGACAGTGACGCGTGCGTTGATCGAGGCCGGCATTCCGTCGTCGTCGATCTTTGCGGCCGCATTCGGCTCCGAGCAGGCAGTGGCGTCGAATGCCGATGCCGACGGGCGCTCGAAGAACCGGCGTGTGGAGATGGCGCCCACACCGCGCCCTTCCAACGCCAACACGAAGCCCCGTGACTGATCAAGAGACTTGCCGCGACACCGGCGCGATGGTCGCCGCAGCGATCGCGCGTGGCGATCAGCGCTTCGACCCTGTGCGCTTTCGTGTCATCGAGGCGATGGCCAGGCGCGCGACAGCGCACGGCGGCGAAGCGCGGCGCATGCTCGACGACAAGGTGGTCGCACTGCTGGCGGCGTACGGCGAGGATCTTCAGAAAGCAGCGCCTGCGGACGTTGCAAAGCCGCAAGCAGCAACGACTGAACGCGGTGCACTCGCCGCGCTCGTCGACCACATCGCCCAGCACGCGCCGGTCATGGATACCAGCCCGACCGCAACAGGCAAGGCGACGCCCGCCACCTCTTCTGCCTCTTCTGCCTCGTCGCCCTCCACCGAGCTGAAGTCGATCCGCTACTTCAAAAGCACCTGGTCCAAGCTCAGCGCCGACCGGCGCCTGACGCAGTCACTGGCAAAGGTGCCCGAGAACGCCGGCCCCCTCAACTCGCATCACCTCGTGCACCGCTCGCTCACGCTGATGCGCGACCTGTCTCCGGAGTACCTCAACCGGTTCATGTCGTATGTCGATGCGCTGTCGTGGGTCGATCAGTTGAATGGCGCTGCTGCAGCGGCAGCAAATGCGGCGAGCCCGCGCGCCGAAAGCCCGAAGAAGAGCGGTCGCGGCAAGGCCAGCTGAGGCCGGAGTCAACCGAAGCGGAGCCCTCACCTCAGGGCTTGCTCTTCAGATGCGAAGTCAGGCGCTCGAACTCGTCGGCAAACGATGCAGTGGCAGAACGAGGAAGCACGACCGCCTGCATCTCATCGGTAAAGAGATAGTGGTTCACGTCGTCTTCCTCGCGGGCCATGAAGCCCGCCCACAGAAGTTCTGACCGCATCGTTGCGGACTGGATCGTCAGCGCGCTGTCCGTGATGCTGACAGTCTGGGGCGAGAGAAACGTGCCATTGGGGGCGAACATGTACTTGCGCCAGAGCGCCTGGGAAACATGGGGCAGCGACACCAGCAGCAGGAAGACGATCATCACAAGGTACGCCATGAACCGAAGATGCGGCAGTTCGACGTAGTCGTCCAGCACGCGCACGTACGCCGCGACCAGCAATCCGACGCCCACCCATACCGCCGCGCGCAACATGAACAGGGTGGACGACAAACCCGGCTTGCGGCCAACGCGACGACCGACGACCTTCTGAAGGCGCGCGAAGTCTGTCGGAGTGAGGGTGAACGATGCTGCCGACATGCTTGCCGGACTCAAGGCCGCCGCGCCTGCACCGTCTGGCGCGACCAATAAACGCCATCCAGCCGATCAAGCCGCACCACGCCGCCAGTCGATGGCGCATGCACGAAGCGCCCCCCGCCCACATAGATGCCCGCATGCGACGGCGTGGACGGGCCGAAGAGCACGAGATCGCCCGTGCGAAGCTCGGACATCGACACCGGGCTGCCGAAGCCGCTCATCCGCGCCACGGTGCGCGGCGGCGACTCGCCTACGCTGTTGAGATACACGTACCCGATGAGCCCGCTGCAATCGAAGCCGCCATCAGGCGTGTTGCCACCATAGCGGTACGGCGTGCCTACAAGGCCGAGCGCGTGGATTGCGACGCTGTTCGATTGTTCGTCCGTCAACGTGCTGCTGACGGCGGGCCCCGGCCCTTGTCGTGGCCCCGATGGGCTTGCACAGCCCAGAACCAGAAGGCAGGCCCCTGTGAAAAGGAGCCGAAGCAGCCACTGCTGCAATGTGCGAGATTGTTGCGTTGTTGGCACAGGCGCGTCGTACATGTCGGATGGCTGGGCTCGTGAACGTGCATGAACTCTAGCGCGGAATGCGACGGCTTCCTGAAGATGAGGCCCTCCGAGGCCCGCGCTGCTGCGCCGACGCAACGGAGGGAAGAGAGGAAAAAGCGCTTACTGGCCTGCTGCAGGCGTGTTGACAGCGTCTTTCAGCGCCTTGCCGGCGGTGAACTTGGGCGCCTTGCTGGCCTTGATGGTCATCGGCTCGCCGGTCGACGGGTTGCGGCCCGTGCGCTCGGGGCGGCTTGCAACGGCGAAAGTGCCGAAGCCGATCAGTTGTACCGTGTCGCCGCTGGCGAGGGCGCGCGACAGGTTGTCGATGGCGGAATCGAGCGCGCGGGCAGCGTCAGCCTTGCTGAGGTTCGTGTCCGTGGCGATAGCGGCGATGAGGTCGGTCTTGTTCAAAACGGGGGTTCTTTCTTCAATCAGTAAAACGGTTGGGGGAAAAGTCCGTGACGCGAAAACGCACCGGGCTCGAACTTTAAACGCCCCACCGGGGGATCGAGACACGCATGCGTTTCAAAAGTGAAACATCGTGATCGATGCACGATGGTGCACGAAACTCGAGCACAAAACCCGATGGAAAGTACCAACGATGTCAGGACGCCCTGCAGCTGAAGTTTGCCGCGTCGTTCATCGAAGCACCCGCCGCCCCCTTGAACGCCGGCCACGCCGGCCAGCGACACATCGGCCGCGAGCGGTTGGCGTTCTGGTTGTTGTCGACCGAAGGAATCGTCTCAGGCGCCTGCCCCTTCTCGACCCAGTTGTCGAGCACCGCGAGCCCGTCGTAGCCGAGCCGGTACGGCCCCATGCCGTGGCCGAAGCCCGGCACGCTGTAGAAGCGAATGAATGAATCGACACCCGCCTGGCCGAAGGCGCCGACCTGGCGACGGTAGTAGTCCTCGGTGTTGTAGGGGCTGATGAAATCGTCCGCCGTGCCATGCGTGAGGATCAGCTTGCCGCCCCTGGCGCGGAAGGCCTCGAGGCTCACCGTCGTCACGTCGGTGATGCTGCCCAGTTGCTGCAGCCGTGCCCTGTAGCGTGCCGGCTCATAGCGCAGCGCATCGAGCGACGGGTTGCGCGTAGCGAAATACTTGGCGTGCGCCGCACCAATGGAGAACAGCAACGCATCGGTGGCGGCCGGCGGGTTCGACGGCACGCGCGATGCGCCGAACGACGACACCGAGAACACCGCACCTTCGAGCACCGGCCAGCGCGGAAACACCTGCTGCCCCGCAACCGCAAACCCCGCGTCGTAGGGCGATGCGATCTGCCGCACGGCCGCGATCTGCGCATCAGACAGGCAGAAGTCGCCGTTGTCGGCGCCACCAACGCAACGCAGCGTGGCCTTCACCTTGTCGATGTTGAAGACCACGTTGCAGGCCGCGACATTGCCGATGATCCCGTCCTTGGCGCCATCGAGCCCGTCGCAGGCGGCATACACCGCATTGACGAGCAGCGTCTTCTTGGCCGGATTCATCCAGCCCGCGCCGCCATTGGCATACAGCGCCTTGCCGACATGCAGCGACGCCAGTTGCAGCATCGTGATGTTGTACGCCGGGTAGTTGGCAATGGCCCCGTCGTAGTCGGCGGCGTAGCGCGCCGCGGCATCGAGCGCCTCGTGCCCGCCCTGCGATCCACCGATGAAATAGAAACGCCGTGGCGCCGCACCATAGCGCTGCCGGATGATCTCCAGAGCCACGTCGTGCGTCTTCTTGACCGACTGCTGGCCGTAGTTGAGAAGTGCCTCTTCGTTCAGCGCGAAATTGCCGTCGAAGTTGCCCGTGCCCTTGTGCCCACCGTCGCTGCCCAGCGTGACATAGCCCTGGCGCAGCGCGTTGGGTGTGCCATTAGGCTGCGCGGTGTAGGCACCCAGGCCGGTGACGAGCGTGCCGTCATAGCCGCCACCGCCCATCTGCAGCGCACGGCGGTTCCAAGCGGTGGGAAGGTTGACCTGGAACTCGAGGCTGGGCGCCGATGCACTCACGGGCAGCACGACGCCCTTGACCGCGCAGTACTCGCCATTGGGGTTGTCCGTGGCATTGGCGGGGACGAAGCTCGCGGATTGGACGACCGCGCCCGAGCTCGGCTTGCCGATGGCAGAGGCCGCGATCTTCATGTCTTGCAGCGCCGTGCACGCTGCTTGCGCCTGGGCCGTCTGGGCGGGCGTGATTGCGGGCTCGCTGACAGAGGCGCATCCGGCGAGTGCGGCTGCGGCGGCCAATGCGGCCAGGCTGATCGATGCGCTGCGCCTGCGGGAATCTGGAGTTGCCATTTGTCGCCTGTCTGAGTTGTTGTTGGACGGGCGGCAATGCGCCCAAGCCGCATGGTATTGAGAAGACCATGGCGCGTCGCCACGGGTTTGCGCGCATGCGTGTATCGCATCGATGCGGGTCTGCCCCAAGCGCGGACAACGACAGCCTGCAATGTTCGGCTTCAGTGCAGCATGTCAGAAGCCCGGTGCAGCACGCCATGACACGGTGTCCGGATACTGGCGATGCTCCTTGAAGCACAGGAATATCTCCACGACCGCATCTGCCACAAACCACTCATCGGACTTGAGCGTCAGCTCACCCGCACCAAACACAAGCAAGGTTCCATCCGGGAAAGCCGGGTTTGGCTTGTCGTGAAACGCCCTCTCCCGCTTCCCGGTTGCAGGGTCGAACCTCTCCACCATGCAGGTTGCCCGGCCACCCGCAACTTGAACGTAGCTTCCGTCTTCGCTCGTCAGCGATGCGTATGAGTGCTTTCCTGTGCTCTGGAGTGCGAGCACTCTCCGCCGAATTTGCGCATCCGTGGGCGCTTTGAGTTCGGAAAAGTTCTGTCCTTCGAGGCGCATCGTGTTCATATTGCGAGGAGTCTGACTCTCAACTGTTGAGTGCCCGCAGCACCTTGATTGCGATCGCTCCACGCCCCGCACCAATTCCGCGGTTGCGCGGGCTCGTGTTCTGAATCGCCGTCACGTCTTCCCAGATTTCCACCGATTCAACGACCCCATAAGTCGTGTCGGTGTCGATCTCGAAGTCCACGAACCTCTCGTCTTGCGTGAGCAGCAAGCCGCACAGCTTCGGCATTCCGGGGAAGTCGATATCCAGATCAACAACGATGGATTTCTCCCACTGAACACCTCGCTCAAGGCCAGTGACCTTGAGTGCTTCGGGGAGCGCGTTCTGCCGCCAGTGCATGGCTTCTCGACGGATCGCATCTTCGACCAAGGCGTTTTGTTCTTGTACGTTCAGTTTGCGATAGCGTGGTAGCGGCATGCAGCCAAGGGTCTGCAACGGCAAACCCACCTTTCGTTCGGATTGCACCGCGGCCTTAGAAGTCGAAGACCAGCAGCAAGTTGTTCGCGGGCATCGCATGCCGCTCGCGCCACGCGAGGCCTGATCGGCGTGCCTCTGTCGTCCCGCTCTCCAGACGGCGCATGCGGCCCAAGGCGCGACGTGCAGCATGTTGGCGCAGCAGATCGCGTCGAACTTCTTCTCTTCATCAGTCGGTTTTCGGGACTTTCTTGTTGCGCCACCGCCGGTACAGCCAGTTGCCAATCAATCCGCCGGCAACAACACAAAGTGCCTGCACGAACACGGCAATCATGAAGGCATCGGAGAGGTCGTACTCACTGCGTGCCACCTTCATTTCATACCAATGACCGATGCCGACCAAGATGACGTTCGAAAGGAATCCAAGCAGCAGTGCGCCGCCGGCGATGAAGAGAATCCGAAGAACTACGTTCATGGCACGTACCAGAACCAGATGGCTTCTGCCTTCCTCATATCGGTTGCCCATCCTTCGACCGACAAGTGCCAATGAATACGAAACCAGGAAGAGAACTTCGTCAAGCGGGAACCGTTCCATAGATCAATGTGGTCGCCCTGTCTGCCCTCTCCCCAGTAGTTCTGGATGAAGATGATCCCTGTGCGGCCGGCAATCTTTTCGAACCCTTCCTTGCCCAAGTACTTTTCAGTTCGATGCATCAACCCTGCTGCCGGGGAATCAAGCCAGTTTGCGAGCTCCTGTGCTCGTATCGGATACCTGGGCTTGTCCTTTTGCCATGAATAGACCCCTTTGAAGGACCTCATGTCCATAGCTGATCGAATAAAGGCTGCACCGACATCGATCGCGCATTGGTCTGTGTAGACCTTTTCATCCAACAAGGTATCGTCACCTTTGATTTTTGGATGATTGGCCCAAAGCGTTGCGAACGTAGGCATTAATTCTCCCTGGTGATTATTTGGATCTCGAAGCCTTGCAAGGCAAGGACTTCAGCTTGGCAGGCTAGCCTATCTCCAAGGAATGACGGTGAAGCTGAAACGGCCTAGAAATTACTCCCTCTTGCGGAAAAATTGCAAGTGGAACTTCGGGGGCATCGTCGCACAGAGCTCAACCCCTCTCCCTCTGTATCACCATGCTTTAGCCAAGAAATAAAGGCTCAATGCCATACGCGCGTGCTCCAGGCACAACCACTCGGCGGCGTTCCAGGCTGCACCTTGGAGACACCGGTACGCTGTATTCACTGGAGGCCGAAGACCAACAGCAAGTTGTTCGCGGGCATCGCATGCCGCTCGCGCAACGCGAGGCCTGATCGGTGCGCCTCTGCTGCCACGTCCTCCAGACGACGAATGCCCCATGCAGGATTTCGGGCGCGCAAGTCTTCGTCGAACGCCAGGTTGCTCGGCGCCGTTGGGACTTCGTCTTCGAAGTAAGGCCCGTACGTGATGAGCAATCCGCCAGGAAGCAGATGCCGCGCGGCCCCTTGCATCAGGGCGGCGCATGTGGCCCAAGGTGCGATGTGCAGCATGTTGGCGCAGTAGATCGCGTCGAACTTCTCTTCTTGGGTGAACGCGGGGCCCTGCGATGGCCATTGAGGGGCCATCACATCGAGTGGGAGTGGTGGGCGGAGATTGGGTAGCTCGGCTTCTGCGACTCGGCTTGCGAGTGCGGGGAGCATGCGGGCATCCGCGTCGGTGGGTTGCCAGATCCATTGAGACATTGCTGCGGCGAACAAGGCGGCGTGCTGGCCTGTTCCAGATGCGATCTCCAGCACGGTGCCATGCTCGCCGAGGATGCGAGTCAATGCATCGAGGATGGGCTGCTTGTTGCGGTCGGCTGCAGGGCTGTAGAGAAGGTCTGACATTCGAGTAGTACCTGGATGAGAAAGCTTGAAAACACTGGGGTAAGGATATCGAATGCTTGCCGGTCGGTCGACGATGTCTGCATTGCAGCGATCGCGGTCTGTCGTGCGTCTGCAATTGACGTCCGCTTCTTGCCAGTGAACTGCCCTTCAACGCGGCTGCTCCGACTACCAGCGGGAAGAAAAGCTAGCCACAAAAGCCGGGGCGATTCAGTTCGCCCTGTGCTGTTAGCCTTACATGGTCGGCAGGGCCCCTGCCACGCCAACTCCGGCCATCGTGCCCAATTTTTGAAGTGAACTCACCATGACTAGCCCGCTGTACAACGCCTCCGTTCCCGTCATGCAGCAGATGCTGCGCGCCCTGTCCGACGTGCTCAAGAAGGCCGAAGACCAGGCGACGCAAAGAAATATCGATCCAAATGCGCTGCTGCAGGCGCGGCTGTTCCCTGACATGTTTCCGCTGGTACGTCAGGTACAGATCGCCGCAGACTTCTCCAAGGGCATTGCCTCCCGCCTGGCTGGTGCCGAGGTGCCGTCCTGGCCCGACACCGAGGTCAGCTTCGCCGACCTGCAAGCGTTGATCGCCAAAGCTTTGGCCCATATCGGCTCCTTCAAGCCTGAGCAATTTGATTCCAGCGAAAGCCGCGAGATCGTATTGCGCCCCGGCACCCCCAAGGAAAAGAAGCTGACCGCAAGCGCATATCTTTTGCACTATGGACTGCCGCAGTTTTTCTTCCACGTGACCACCACCTATGCCATCTTGCGTCACAACGGTATGGAGATCGGCAAGCGCGACTACATGGGTGCCTACTGACCCAAGACAGACAGGCGTTCGGCCACTCTGGCCACTGCCGCTCGAAGTGCAAACGTGCACGGCAACCCCAATGTGTTGACGCGCGACATCGGCACCTCATCACTGGCGCAGGGTTGCGTGGGGCAATTCACCACGGTGCAGGTCGAGCGCTACGATGTCGTGCTGCCACCGATTCGCGCCTTTGAGCCACCAATGACGGTCCTCCGAGGGGCCTTCATCACCCGATGAAGGCGCCTTGAAGGCGCCGCCCTAGAGCCTGGGCCTGCCGGCACTCGAACGCGGTGTTCAACGGCCAGCGTACGGCAGCGACGAGTGATGCACGACGATGCGCAGCTTGCCGGCACCGTCCTTCACGAAAGTCCAGGTCTTGTCGACCGTGGTGACCTTGCCGTCCGGGTCAGTGAACAGCACGTTACCCAGCGTGCTGGCCACGTCGCCGTGGATGAGTACGGCAGTGTTGGCAATCTCGCATTTAGTCCAGCCCTTCAGGGCGAAGCCGGTGTCGTTGGGAAAGGCAGGGTTGCCGCCCACGAAGTACGCCAGCGCGCCGTCGCGAGCGGTGCGGAAGGTCTGCGGCGATGTCGTGAGCGTCGGCTTGAACAGCACTGCGCCCAGTTGGTAGGCGTAAGCGCTGTCGATGACCTTCTCGGCCAGCGCCCTGGCGGCCGGCTGCCCTCCGCTGGAATTCGCAGCGCTGATGTCGACCAGCGCCTTGCACCAGGCCTGCTGGGCCCCCAGGACTTCCGCTTCCGTGATGCTCCGGTCGACGACTTTCTCCTTGGCGGCGGCCGTCAAGATTGCCCCTGCGATCAGGAGGCTGGCGATGGCGCTGGGAATGAATTTTTTCATTTGGGTCTCCAATTGAAGTAGTTGGATACCGGAGCGGCCGGGTGGGTCGAGCCGAGACCCAAAGTGCATCAATACGACATGCACAAGGCATGATGCGCCGGCTGATTTGCTCTGAGTAAAAGATGCAAATGAAATGAATGGTTGTGCATTCGCGAGATAGCCAGGCGTGCAGGCCGGTCTCGCAACAGTCTGAAGCGGGCGCACACGAAGGACGGCTATGCAGGGCGGATT
The DNA here is from genome assembly GCF_900106655.1 of Variovorax sp. YR634. Classification (NCBI taxonomy): domain Bacteria; kingdom Pseudomonadati; phylum Pseudomonadota; class Betaproteobacteria; order Burkholderiales; family Comamonadaceae; genus Variovorax; species Variovorax sp. YR634. The sequence continues at coordinate 2,772 of NZ_FNOL01000019.1, read as the reverse complement.
CAACCGGTCGATGCAACCTGCGAATGGCCGCTGAAGGCGGGAAGCTGAGGTGCAGCAAAGCAACCAGTTGGGTGTGCAGATCGCCTCAAGCCTCACGACCACTTCCGGTCAGCCGCACATAGCTGATCTGCCGTGACAGACTACGCCTCAGTGCTGAACCGCTGCCGGTGGTTTCACCCCTAAGGCATGATGTGAATCTATCTGCCGCGCCGCGAGCAGGTTCCTAACTCGCCGCGTGCGTGCATGCGTCGCATGGCGCGGCGTGGTGCTTTCTAGGAGCGCTTATGCCGAAGGTTGGGCGAAACGATCCGTGCCCCTGCGGCAGCGGGAAGAAATACAAACGGTGCCACGGCGCACTGGGTAGCCTAGATCGCCTTCAGGCGGCCATGACGATAGTGCCGCAACTCCGAGCCAGGCACGAGGCAAACGAGCACCAGCGCATGATTCAGCAAGGTCTTGGGAGGCCCATCGTTGCCACCAGGACTGACAGCGGACACCAAGTGGTCGCCGTGCGCAATCGCATTCTTGCATCCACGAAGTGGAAAACCTTTCACGATTTTCTGGTGGACTACCTAAAGGACGCGCTTGGGTCAGAGTGGGGCACCGCCGAACTGAAAAGGCCGATGGACGAGCGCCATCCCATCCTAGTTTGGTATCACCTCCTGTGCGATCAGCAACGGCAGTTCATTAAGGAGCCAGGCACAGTTGCCACGGCATCGGCCACAGGGGCTTTCGCCGCCTACCTGCACTTGGCGTATGACCTGTATGCCCTCGACCACAATGCCGACCTTCAAAGCAAGCTGATCCAGCGCCTTCGCAGCAAGCAGATGTTTCCCGGGGCGCGGTACGAAGTGCGGGTCGCAGCACTGCTCGCTCGTGCCGGCTTTACGCTTGAATTTGAGAACGAAGACGACCGCACATCGTCGCATTGCGAGTTCGTTGCAACCTACGCAAGCACGGGTAGGCGCTTCTCGGTGGAAGCAAAGAGGTCCGAGAGCGGGCGCGTGCAACGTCAACTCGTTCGGGCGCTTCGCAAGTCAGCTGACCATCCGCGTATCGTCTTCATTGACCTCAATGCCCCAGATCCCTCGACTGAAGAAGCCATACCGCTCTATGCGCAGCGCGGATTTGAGCTTCTTCGTCGCTTCGAGGAGTTCGATCCAGAAGCTCAACGCCTCCCGCCGGCCTACGTATTCCTCACCAACACGCCCTGGGAGCACCATCTGAATGAAACGAAATGGCGTTGCATCACATTGGGCGACAGTTTGCATATCGAAGAGTTTAAGAACGACCACCAGTACCATTCATTACGCGCTGCGATTGAAGCGAGGCGCGCGCATCTCGAGATGCACGCCCTCCTTCGCTCGATGCGTCAACATTCAACGATTCCCGCAACCTTCGACGGCGACATACCGGACTTCGCTTTTTCGACGGTCGACCGCAGTTTGATGATCGGAAGCAGATTGCTCGTACCGGGTCCTGACGGTGAAGAAGTTGAGGGCGTTCTGACATCCGGCGTAGTGGTAGAGCAAGAAATGTCGGCCACATGTGCTGTCCAGTTGGACGATGGGCGCTCGTTCATCGTGAGCTGCCCTCTGTCCGATGCAGAAATGGCTGCGTGGCGTCAGCATCCTGAGACCTTCTTTGGCGAAGTCTCCCGTGAAGGCAAGTGCGACACGGCCCTTGACCTCTAAGATTTCTTGATGGCGACGTATACGAAAACGCCTAAGGCCAAGCTGCTGGAGTTCATGGCTGGTGCGCCCGACATCGCCCGGTTGCGCGAGCTTGACCATGGTGATCTGGCAAGCATCTACTGTGAACGCGTGGCAGCTGCCGCGTTCGCCCAGTCTGGGACGAAGGCAACGCCGCTTTTGCAACCACGCCGAAGACGTGGTTCCTGAATCCACGGAAGCTCTCAGAAGCGACACCATTCTTGAAACGCCACTTCGCCCTCGATCGGTTGCGCATCCACGGATGACAGTCGCCAGCGAATCGGCATCTCTGTCTCGCGCACCTTAAGCCAAGATCCCCTCTCGACTACGGTCCTCACTTGATACACAACGCCCAGGTTCACCTCGGCTAGTCTTCAAAGCCCTGCCGCAACGTCTGCTTTGGGCGCGCCAGCTGATGTTCCACAGAGCGCCGCGGATGGCTCATCCATCTCTGCAGCGGTCCTGCAGGCCAGACTTCCGCAATACGTCAAGGATGCCATTGCCTACGTTACAGAGCCTTTGGATGTCGCAGACGGCACAGTGACAGGCGCCTCTCCAGCCACAGCCACCGGCACTGCCGCCGTGGCTCCTGCTACGGCGGAGGCCTTGACAGCGCGCGCCGCTAGCGCTCCGGTCAACGAAGCGCCCGTGCCCCCCGGGGGCGCCGTTGACTGACGCCGCATCTTTCGAGATTTCGCGCATCACAGATGAGCATGTCCTCTGGGCCTGCCACGTCATGGGACTACGCGAACGCACCGCGACCAGTTTCCGGTGACGCTGTCATTAACGGATAGCGCCTCGAGCGGCAGCTCCCAATCTTGACCGGGGGCCGCCGTTGTGCGTACGGCGACTCGCAGGCATAGACCGACTGCCAGCATTGGAGACCACCGCGACCTAGGACCTTCAAGGGCAGCTTCTGACAACAGCGGTCGCTTATCTTTAGCGCATGAGCGACCGCAATCAGTCGAGGCTGTGTGAAAACGCATTGAATCCGTGAATACCGTCGCCTAGATTGAGACAACGCCACGAACTGGGTTGCCACATGAAGCGATTCATCGAG